>JBIIDY010000041.1:0-11155 GCA_044238065.1 Limisphaerales bacterium
AGGTTATTTAGATCAACTAAATCGTTAATTATTTTAGGTTTCATAAGACTTTTATGCCGAAGATTAACAGGTGGTTGTAGCCTAAAATGGGTTAAGCGAGAGATTTAGGACAGGTTCTTAAACTTGGAATAGAAAATTCCCATCATATCAACATTGGTTAACTCGCTTTTTCTTTGTAATATACAGAATAAGACTTGAGCTAAAATTCCCCTCATCTCTGTTTTTAGAATAAAAATTGGTTGAAGTGTAGTTGATGTCTGTTTTCGTAAGAATTTGGGATGCGGGAACAAACGGTAAATATGTGACCAGACCAAGTGCAAGAGTGTAACGACCATGTGAACAGAGGCATTGTGAACAGAATGCAGTAATGATGGGTGTTTTATGTTAAATTTTTACTAAAGTCGCACATTTCCGCCAAGTTGCCAAAAGGTTTGGAAAATCAAACAAAACTGGGAAACAGGTTTTTTTATTCCATTTTTATTCCAAATTACAAGATTATTTTTTTGTCTCAAAAAATTTACCAGTAGATTCAAAAACTAAGTGTTTTTTTTAAACTCAAACTGTCTGTTATTTTCCTCCAACTTAAAGATCAATCACAACACCTAAACTTTCAAGTAAAACTAAAGCTTCGGGCAAACTAAATTTGGCTTTTTTGAAATTATTGGTTTGCGGGTCAATCTTGTAACTTTGAGCTTTACAAAAATTTGCCGCACTTAGATTGCAATTATGAAAAGTTGTACCTTCTAAATTAGTTGTTTTGAAAATAGCTTTAGTCAAATTATTATCGCTAAAAAAGGTTTATTTGAGTGAAGAATTACTAAAATCAACACCTTTGAGTACAAGCCCACTAAAATTTCCAAAATCCAGAAAACAATCTCTAAAACTCACTCCAAAACCCAAATTAATAGCGACTTTAAACCATTCAACACCAATAATTTTGCAAGCCAAAAATCTGACATTATCAAATCTAGCCAGCTTAACATTAATCAAACTCAAATTACAATTCTCAAAAGTACAATCAGCAAAATAACTCTGCTCAAAGTTACTTTTTTGAAAGTTACAATTCCTGAGGTTACATTTTTCCAAACTTAGAGAGTTCAAATTCTCATTTTCTTGAGTTAAATCAGTAAAATCCTCTTCAAGATAAGATTTATTGGCAGTAATAGTAGACATTCTTTGGTTAGAAATTAAAAGGTAAGTGGAAGAATATTTTCCAGAATAAACATAGTTTTTACAACCTATTTGTATTTTATTTCCAAGTGGTAAACAAAGCTTTACATCAATATTTTTCAGTTTACATTTAGAATTAATAATAAAAATTTAATTTTAGACTAATAAATCAGTACATTTTTTGAATTATAAACAAGCTCTATAATAAAAGAATCTACAACTTTTGCTTTTTAGACCTAAAACTATACTCTTGATCGCTTCCAAGTTTCCAGTTTGTGATCGCAATTTTTGTTTCCAAACTAGTGGGATAATAATCGAGCGTTTGGCAAATTTGCGTATTTTTTGTTGTTTTATATCGGTGCTCAAAAAGGTGTGTTAAGGTTTTCCAACAGGTTAGGGAAATAAATTAAAGTGACTATAAGTTAGAAAATTCCGGTCCAAATAATTTTACAGATCATTGAGATACCAAAGATTAATCATGCTTGGGGGAATTTTTGGTTACCAGTTTTTGGCTTTTACAAGTAATTTTTCCCAGTTTTTATTACTTCACCAAACCCAGTTTTGCCGCTAGCTCTTTCGCTGTTTTCAAGTTTTCTGCGGTTTCGTTCAAACCTTTTTGCCAAATTGCTGGTTGGGTCACATCAATTCCCAGAGTTTTACGTAAAGTTTCCACCGGACTATCACTCATTCCACTGCGATAAAATTCCTTGATTTTGACCATAAAGTCTGGATTTTGCTTATATTCGTTTTGCATGAATTTGGAGATCAAAAGCCCCGCCCCGTAAGAATAAACATAAAACATCATTCTAATATGAGACCAATAAATCCACCAGTTCTCCGAGCCAGCTGACTTTTCTACCCCGTCTCCCATATAATTTGCCATATTTTTTTGGAACAGTTCCCCGATTTTCTCACTGGATAAATAACCGATCTGCCTAAATTCCCGATGAAGCTCTAACTCAAACAAATATAAACTAATCTGGCGAAAAATGGAAGAAATGTCGTCGTTGAGTTTTTTCATCAAAATGGCTAATTTTTGCTCGTCATCAGTTGTGTTTTCCAAAATATCCAACAAAACAAAATCCTCCATAAAAGTGCTTGGTGATTCAGTTGTCAAGTGACTGTTTTCCCAATTGAGAGCGATTTCGGTTTGCTTCATCATTTCGTAGTTGCAGGCGTGCCCCATCTCGTGTGCAAAAGTTTGGATATCGTTAAGAGTGCCAGTCCAGTTGAGAAAAATAAAGGTTGGATCAGTAATTCGTCCAGTGTTACCAGTCATAAAAGCCCCACCTCGTTTGCCCACTCTCGGCATTACATCAATCTTACCATTTGCTAAATAATCTTCCAAAATATAGCTAAAATCAGAGTTTTGCCCATCCAATTTTTTGAAAACTCGCCTCAAAATCTCCACCCCTTCATCAAAAGTATAGCTTTGAATGGACTTGCCGTATTCCAGATTGCGTTCGTGATAAGCCAGTTTTTCTTTACCAAAAAGGTTCGCTTTGAATTGATAAAAGTCCCGTGAAATTTGGAGATTTTTTTGGACAGTTTCAAGTAAAGTATCAACAATCTCGGCTGAAATATCGTCGCTCAAAAGCCTGGCAGAATCTGGTCTTGGGTAATTTCGTAATTCATCTGTCACTTTTTTGTGCTGCAAGACAGCGTTTAGTTCATGTTCAGCTACTTTTTTGTACTTTTCCAAAATTTCATTAAAAAGCTTAGCTGCCCGATCACGATTGACTTGGATTGGATCGCTCAATTTGGTCATTAGCTCTTCAAAAGTTAGAGTTTGAGTTTGAACAGTTTGCTTATTGGTTGATAGAATAGACATAAAAATTGGTTAAAAAATTGTAAATCCAAGTAATTTCAGACTAAATTTGAATTCAAAGATCAGTTTTCAGAGGAGTTTTTAGAGTGTTTCCGACGGTTAAATTACTAGAAAAACCTGAATAAATTTTACTAAATTGTCAATCTATAAGCAAAATAATCAGATATATAACCAAAACAACTTGCACTAGTTAATTCCTAATTTTCACACCATTACGGGCTTCTTTGTCATTGCGAGTGTAGCGAAGCAATCTTCCCACATTGTTGCGAACGAGTGTATGGGTGGACAAAGGAAACAGAGGTTAGCGAAGCAGAGTTTATTAAACTCCATATTTAGCTTTACTAGATTTTGCCATAAGATCACTTCATTTCATTCGTGATGACGCGCTGTAGCTTTGTTCTTTATTGGTTAAGTTTAAGTATATTTCATTCGTGATGACTCTGACCTCGTTCTTTTGGTTTTTCAAGATTTAAGCTGTTGACATTACAAACTTTTTTCAAATTACCAACACAAACTGATGTGTTTTTGAGTATATTATTCTTCTTCTTCATCCGATTATCATTTTTAGAAAAAGAATATTTGGAACTGACCAAGAAGAGACTGGAGGAGGGGAGGAGGGAGGGAGAAACAGATTAACAAGATTTTTTCCTTGCTATTTATGATAAGACCTCTTTCCTAATTCCACTTCTTCAATTTTAACCAATTTTCAGTGTCTATTTTTACCAAAAAAACTAATTTCGTGATAAAAATACACTTTTCCAAAACCAATTTCCGCTTATTTTTGACAAAACTTTTTGAATTCTAAGCACTTTTCCAAAAACTGAAAATTTTTTAAATCATATTTTTGAAGGTTATCGTAAAAATCAAACGGAATTAGGAAATAGGTCTATAAAATAAACTAACAATATTTAACTTACTATTTTAGTGCAATTTTTTTTATTTTACGTTAATTTATTTATGTTTGATTCAATCAAAAGTATAGTTATAATTCCATATGGTTTTTTGCAAAATAAAGCGAGAACTTACAGGAGATGGAGTTTTGAATGGATGGTTTTTTACTCCATTTTTTATTTTTATCAAATGCTACTTTTTGCTGGGCTTTTGATCATTGTCCTCTTTATTTCTAATTTAAGTACCAACTACTTTTTGTCCACGAGTTTATGGCCGTTTGATGGTAATTGGAATAGGCAATTTTTTCATAATACAGGAGAAAAGATAGCTATTTTTGAAATTATTGGGGCTATTGCCAGTGTAGGTAGTTTTATTGGTATTTATCTGGCTTATCTAGAATATCGCCAAAACGCCATTGCTCAAAGATATGAATTTAGACCACTTTCAATTCCAAAACCTGTATCTCAACTGTTGTTTGATTCTAAAGAATTTAATGATAGAAATAGTATATTGTTATATAAACTAGAAAGGTCTAGGGATTGGTCAATGTGGATAGATGATATTATTGATTGTAACGACCATGATAAGCCTGTATTTTCTATTCAAAATGAAGGCAAAGGCCCAGCCTCACAAATTCGCGTTGCAGTATGCAAAGGCTATCTTGAAAATGAAGAGCATAGATATTTTGACTTTTCTAAAAAAGGTGTCACAGTTAATTCTAAAACTTTATTTGATTTGGTTCCGACTAAATTTATTAGTTTTTACCCTGTTAAAGAAGCTAAAGAAAAAGAAATGTTTAAAGATAAGTTTTGTTTAAGAATTTCCTATTATTCTGAATACACAGATGAAACTATTACTGACTATTATGTAGCTTTAGTTAAAGAATATGATGCAGAAGAACTGGAAAGAAATAGTATTTTTAATGATAAGATTGATAAGAAAAAAGAATTAGATAAGTTGGAAAGTATAAACTTGACAGAGAAAAGTCAAGATGAAAATAAAAAAATTGCAGATAAAATAAAAAAATTAAAAGATGAAACTGCAGAAATAAGTGAAATATGCAACAAATACAAGGATAGTGAGCAAAATAGAAAATATCCTAACAAGAAATATCCCGACCTTAAGTTTAAAAATAAAGAATACTCTTTTTATTGTAACAAAGATTTAAAAGAAGATGAACAAGTAGAACTTGAGCATTGTTGGTCAAAAGATATTAAAAAAATTATTATTATAGATAGGTTTATTAAGAAAAACAGTAAAACTAGAATAATCAAAGGTTTAGTCAAAAACCAGTTTACTGATGTAATTGCTGATGTGGTGGAAGATGTTAAAAACTAAATAAAAAAACACCCATGATTTAGGATGTCTTGTACAATAAAATATTAGTTAAAAAACTAATTGATTGATTAACCGCAGTGCATAAAAAATTAAAATTAGTAAGTTAAAAAAAGTATATGTTTGTATTTTTGTCAAATTATTTTTTTTGTTTTTGTCAAGTAAAGAAATTGCCCGTTATTCAAAAAACTGAGGAATAAGCTAATATTTGTTTATTTAAATACAAACATTGAGACAAACATTTTTGTTGACTTTCAAAGTATTATTCAATTATTTTTTGTTGACAAGATTTTTTTTAAATCCTATTTTTTCAACCACCTCTTCAATCAAGGTATAAATAAACCTGTCCATATCAAAAAGTCTTTTTTACTGTTTTCAATATCTTTTTCAAAATCTGGAAAAATAATCCAAAACCTCAATTTTAGCTGGAATTTTCATTCTGACTTGACAACTAAATATATTTAAACCAAAAGAAATTTGGAGTTTTTTATAACGCAATTTTTGACTTTTTATAATTTATCTTGACAGTTTGCCAAAAAAGTTTCATTATCAAAAAATAATAACTTCCACCAAATGATTATTGTAAATAAAGAAATTACTAAAAACGAGTTGCTCAAAGAAATGGCAATTCAGCTACATTTACCAGATCCAACACTAAGTTTGGAGATAGAAAGTTTGCCCAATTTTTTGAATACGCCGGTAGCTTTTACAATTTTCAATTATCAAATTAGTAATTTTCCTAAAACAGTTTTTTGGCTAAGTTATAATCCCCAAATTCTTGAGTTTTTACACAATTGTCAAGCCAATTTTCCTCCAAATTTTTTGGCTTCCCAGTTACCACTTTTGACCACCCAAGAACCCCAATTTTCACAAGAATACCTTAGTCTTATCAGTCAAGAGTTTGAGAATGTGGAAGAGCCTGTGGAAGAAGAACCACCAAAAATCAAAATTGTGGAGAGTATTAATGAGGACGTTAATTTTGAAAGAGTGTCGGATTTTACAACCCAAGACAACCGATTTATCAATTTTTCCAATCTCAAAAAGAAGCCCGAAGAAGCTCCAAAAGGCTTCCAAAATGAATTTCCAGGAGAAAAAAATTTTGATGATTCCGAGCAAAAATCGCAAAGAGTAGTCAAAAATCGCAAAAAAATTGATTTCAACTTTCCAATTTCCGAACAACTAAAAAACATTTCTGATTACGAATCCCTCTCGGTCAGAAATTTGTTCCGTCAAAAAACCTATAATAGTAGCAGCCTCATCCGTGACGGCAAAGAAATTAACTCAGAAATACCAGAAAATTACGATACTCGCAGGTCAAATTCCAAAACTCAAATACCTCAAAAAAAATCACAAAATCGATTTTTCAAAATTTTCTTTCCAAACAAAAATAAACCAAAAAGGTCAAAAGTTGAATTTGATTTTACTGATTTTGATAACTTTAATCCCAAGCCTTCCAAATTTTCCCAAAAAGAAAATGCCAAAATTAACACCGATAAAACCGAAACAGAGAATTATTTCCACTCTAAAAAAAACCCAGCTCAAAAACCGTTTCAAAATCAACCACAAAATCAGTTTGAAAGTCAGTCTTACCAAGATCAGTTTCAAGAAAGTACGAAAGAAACTAGAGCTGAAGCCAAAAACTTTGCACCAAATCAAAACGAATTTCCAAGTCAAGGTTTTAATTCTGCAAGTAATTTCACCGAAAATGATTCTAGAATAAATCAAAAAACATCGCAAAACCAAGGTTTCAATCCAAATATTTTTAATCCATTTTCTGGGCTAAACTCAAATTTTGGCAATTCCCAAAAAAAAGCTTCTAATTTTGAAAATTCTAACCCTGCAAATAATTCCCATAATCCAGAAAAACAAAACAAAAAATTTATCAAGACCAAACCGTTTCCAGAAAATTTTAGTAGCACTAAAGAAAATTCCAGAGTTCGTTTCCAAAATGACGTTTTCTCTGATTTTAGCAAAAAGAAATTGAAGAATTTTTGGAATAGTTTCTTGCTCAAAAAGAATGTTTTGGTACTGGGAATCAGCTCATCTTCCATTGCGATCTTTATATTTTTGTTTTTCGTTAGTTTTTTCCCAACTCAAGCCTACACATTGGAAATCAGTCCGGTTGGTGGCGTTGGTGAGACAGAATTGGAACTTAATTTACAGCAATTTGAAAGCAAAAATCTTCTTTTTGAAAACCAAAACTCCGTCATTCCAACCGGCAAAGAAGAAATCAAACTCCCCAAAGCTGTTGGTAAAGTTCAGCTAATTAACCGTGGAAACAGACCAGTTTTTTTGACCAACGGTGGATTTTTATTAACCAGTAAAGACCGTGTTTATTACCAGTTACCACTGGGAAATTCTAGCACGTTAACCATTCCAGCAGGTAATCAAAATAACCCAATTGAAGTCCAAATTGAAGCTGAAGAAGCTGGAAATAATTATAATCTAGACAAAGATGAGATTTTGACCATTACTAACCTCAAAGGCGAGGGTGTCTGCGATAACTGTTTTGGAAAAGTCTTGGAAAGTGTCAAAAATACTAAACCTAACCCGTCAGCAATTATTAGCGAAGAGGACAAAAAAAATCTAATCGCCAAAGCGAACGCGGAAATCGTTACTAAAATCGAGAAAGAGGTCCAAGAAATGAATAAAAATAACACTCTGTCTGACCAATCTTGGTTCAAAACTCTGGATAAAAACGAAATTTTTGTGGGAGAAGTAGGAAAGCCCGCTAGTGAGCTAAAATTAACTACTAAAATGAATATCAACCTTTTTGGGTTAAAAAACAGTCAAATTTTTAGACTGCTGAAAGAAAAAAACGATAAAATTTTTCAAGCCAGCGGTTTTCAGATAATTTCTAGCTCTGGTTGGGACAGCGAAAATAAATCAATCAAAGTCAAAATTAGCTACAATTACTCTCAATACGACAATCTTTCCACCGATGAGATCCTCACTGAATTAGCTCAAAACCCGGTTTCAGAAGTCCAAAAAAAATTCCAAGCCAGATACGCCGGACTCAAAAAAATTCAAAAAGAGGAAACCGGTATTAAGGTTCCTGGTATTACCCCTCGTGTGAACATTGACATTATCAAAAACGAAAATATAGATGTTAATAATAAATAATCAAAAACTAGTTAATATAGCTAAAAAACATCTTTTTGAAGGGGTCAAGTCTTGAGACTTGGGGGATTTTACCCCAATAAAAATTGATTGAAGTGTAGCTGATGTCTATTTCTGTAAGAAATGGGTTGAACGTAGTGATGTTGATTTTCCCAAAATCAATTGACCAAAGGGATTTATATTTTCTCAAGAAAAGATGTTGCGGGAATGAAATGAATGAGTGGTAGCGAATGTGGAAGGAACGAACAGAGCGAAGTGATGGTGGGATTTTTATTAAGAAAGATTCTGTTTTCAGGGCTTATTTTAATTTTCCTAGCGTTGGTGGAAATTTTATTTTTCATTGTTCTAAGAATTTATAATTGTTTATGTTGAAAACATTTCATTTTCAGCGAGCCACAAAGAATCAAACAAAACTTTCAAAGGCAACATTTTGATTTTGTCGTCGCTAATCATTTTGGCTCCATTTTGAATATCTTCCGTTGAATTTGGGTGATTATCAAGGCGATCAAAAGCTACAACCTCAAACTCTAATACCTTATCTTCCAAAAGTATTTTTAACAATTTTTCTACTCTTTTTTGACGAACTTTATCACAATAAACCTGAACTTTGTTAATTTTTGTCCAAATTTTACTCGCCGCAATTAATCCAAAAACCAAATGTTCTGGGGTATTTTTTGCCAAGTTTTCTGCTATTACTGGAATTTTTTTATTGATAATTAGGTTACTTTTTTCGAGCCATTCTAAAGTACTCTGTGATTCTGAAGTTATTGTTGCATTTTCTTTTTTTTCAAAATGGTTAATTCCACCACAAAACACACAAGCTAATATATCTGATTTATTCAAACTCTGGACGACTTGGCTAAAATAATTTTCCAAACCCTTCATTTCCAAGACAGTTCGATTCTCAAAATAGCCATAACAGCAGACCAAAGCTAAAACCCCTTGCGAATCTATTTTTTTGTAATTTGACAAATTTTCCATTGTTCGTTGTTTCGTGATTTTGTCTTTAAAATTAAATTTAAATTTATGATTTTCTTATTATTCTTTTAGATTATTTATAATTTATATTTTTGATGGTGCGCGATACAGGACTTGAACCTGTGACCCTTTCCACGTCAAGGAAATGCTCTACCACTGAGCTAACCGCGCAAAATTTTCTATAAATTTCAATGTAGAAATAAAAATAAAATAATTTAATTTTGTCAAATTTTTCTAAAAAATACTTCTAAAAATCAAGTAAAAAATGCAAGAACTGTAAGTTTACCAAAATTATCAACTTTTCAAATCAAGCCCACCAATTTAGCTTATTTTTGCCAGAATTTCAAACAGAATTCAACTTTCCATTTGATTCTTGACAGTTTTGAGAATTTTGATTGCCACATCTTTTTGACGAATTAATTTTTCTTGTTTTAGATTTTTTAGAGCTTTTAATGTCCAGTTTTGATGTAGATTTTGTAAAATTGACTTGTAATAAATCAATAAATCTCTCTTAATAAAAGAGACAAAGGAAAACTCCAAAAATCTTTTTAAAAAGCCAAAAATCCGCCAAAAATTGTATGACTTCCGAAATTCCAAGCTTTGCCAATTTTTCAAACATTCCTAATAATACCCAAGAAAATCCGCAAGCACCCAATCAAAATAACATTTCACCGGGTCAAGAAAGGCAAAAAAGCTGGGGCAACGCTGTATCCCGCTCACAAACAACCAGAAAAGGCACCCAGACTATTCGTTCGGTTCGGGCAGGTTTTCAAAATTTTTTACGCCAAAACGGAATGGATTTGGTGACTTCGGCTTTAGAGTTCCAGGAAAATGGCGACTTTATCGCTAGCAGTTATATTATTTACACCAATCATAATAATTACAAGGTTCCACTGGGGCAATTTTTGGGACAATACCCGCAATTTGTTGATAGTTGTGTCCAAATTCGTAATTATTTGCGACAAGTCCAAAGTCAAATTCAGGTCAACGCCCGAGGTAACTTTAACCCCAACCTAGACTCCAGTTTCCACCAATTTTAGATATTTTCTCTTGTAGATTTTTGGAAAAAGTGTGTGTTATTTTTAGTTTTTACCAGTTTTTAATTTATCTTTTGTCTTATTAAATCAAGATTTGTTTTTGCCTGTCCAGTTAAATATGGGGTTATTTTATCAAGAAAGTTATTTGCTGTCTCCCTTGATTCAGTTTGTACAAACTTTCCAAAAAGATTCTTTTTATTCAAAGTATTTATCAATTTTTCATGTTTTCCGATTTTATTATTACCAAAACCTGCCAATAAATCAAGCAAAAATAATCTTACATCTTTATTGGAAGGATTATCATGTTTAATACTTTCTAACCCTTGACTTTTTAATAGACTTTGCCATTTTGAATATTTATTTGGATCTGTTTCAATTTCTCCTAAAATGGAATTCAGTTTCTTACTTTTGGTACTGTCAAATACACCAAATACTAGATTTATACACCAAATACTAGATTTTGAAGAATACTTTTATCTTGATTTTCTAAAAAGCCATCTGGTGTTTGATTTGTGGTAATTACATCTGGAATTCCTTGCGGCAATATAATTTTCTTAAATTCTTCTATTATTTTATCTAATTTGCCAGTTTTTGATAATTCATTAAACATATCTGTAATTAGATCGCTTTTAGCATCACCGTCAGTGCCTCCCTCCTTTAAATTATTTTTAATATAGCCAATCCCTATTAAACCTTTACACTCATACAGTTAATTTGGATACATAAATTCTCTATAAAATCAACAGAATAATCGTAAAAACTTCTCAGCCTTTGCTTCAATTCGTGCCATTTATGT
>JBIIDY010000042.1:0-11089 GCA_044238065.1 Limisphaerales bacterium
TATTGGTTTATTACCATATTCTGGTTATGGTTGCTTAGTTTGGCGTATTGACCTTCCTTTCACACTCATAATTCAGATTATTTTAGGACTTAGTCTGCATTTATTTTTCTTATTAAAATTAAAAAAAAGTCATAAGGTTGTTATAATTTACAATATAATTTACTTAATCATTCCAATTATGATTTATTATTTTTCAGGAATTTTTTCGTACTCTTCAGCAGTTTCAAGGTTTATTACAGATATTATAACTTTTATTTGGATACTTACTGGATTTATTGATATTTATTTATACGCCAATTTAATGAACAAAAAACCCAAAAATTGGTATATTTTATTTGGACTAGTATGTATTTTCTTGGTATTTGTTTTTATCATACTTTCCGCAATTGCTTAACTTTTTTAAAAGCAAACTGATAATGTTATTTTGGAAAAAAGCCACAAAATATTGGCAAAATTATTTGAAATGAGAAATGGAAAAACAAATCCTGAAATCTAGCCCCAAGGTAGAAATTTTTTGATAAAGGATAAAAAGCCTTCACTTTCGTTGGTTTTGTTTTGACCAGATGGGTAGCCGTTATATTTTTGGGCTTGGGTAATTTCTTCGCCGTGATACAAAAGGTAAGCTGACAAAGCAATGGCGTTCATAAAGCTGGGGTTGCCATCGTAATCTGGGACAAATTCAACGAGGTTTTTGTCAAAATTATGTTTGAAAATCGGTAACTTTAGGATATTTCGTGCCACTTCGGTGATGCCAGTCAAAGAAGCTCCACCGCCAATTAAAATAACACCGCCGGGAGTTTGGGTTGTGCGTGGGATTTTTTTGAGCTCTTTATTCAAGTAATAAAAAATTTCTTCCACTCGAGGTCTTGCGTAATTAACCAGATCGAGACTTGCAAAAAATTCGTTCATTCCGGTATCTTCATTAAAAACTTCAATTTCTTCGTTGGTGTGCTGACTGACATCCAGATGCTCTTTTTTGAGTTTTTCGGCAATTTCAATGGTAGTTTGTAGTCCCACGGCAAGGTCAGCGGTAATATGCTCACCACCCAAAGGAATTACGCCACTGGCAGTCAATTCTTCGTTTTCCCAAATAATAAAAGTCGTGGAATTAGAGCCAATATCTACCAAGATCGTGCCAACTTTTTTCTGCCTTTGAGAAAGTAAAAACTCACCACTCGCGAGTGGGGTATAAATTTGCTCTAAAATTCCAAGGTTTGCCTGATTAAAAACTTTGGTAAAGTTGCGAAGATAACTGGTTTCTGTGCTAATTATCAAGGTTTTACACTCCATTTTGTGTCCGATCATCCCAACGGGGTAACGAATTCCACTTTGATTGTCCAAAACAAAACTTTTAGGAATTGTGTGTAAAATTTCACTGTTATGTATATTGTAGGCTTTGGAAAGACTGTCTTGAATGACGCGATCCACATCATTTTCGGTAATTTCATTATCATTATGGCTAATCACCACCAGACCTTCAGAGTTTTTAAAATTAATATTTGTCCCACTAATGCCGATAACCACTTGGCGAATGGGCAGTCCTATAATACCTTCCGCCTGGTTGACAACCTCTACGATTGCCTCCGTAGCTTCACTCATATTTGTAATGACGCCCCGCTTGATGCCCCCGCTAGTTCGTTGGACTAAGGCTAAAATCTGGACTTTATTCTGGACATCCAGAGAGTTTTTGGCAACGACCAGCTTGATGGCGAAAGAACCAATGTCAATAGCTACAAGGTAAGGATCGTTATTGGCCACGAACAAAAAATTGAAAAGTGAAAAAACTGGATAAAAATTCTAAAATAAAAACTAGATTGAAAACTGACGCAAAAAGTAAGATAAAAATCGTGAAAGCTGGGTGAAAAAATCAGTTTGAAAATTAAAGTAAATTTAAAACAACAAGCATGGTAAAAACTCCGATTATTTCTAACAAATCTAGTCAAAAATTATTTCTATTTAATTAAAAATAATCCCAAATTTAGATTTTATTGATATTTCAAAAATAAGAGAAAATTAGATTTTGTGGGCTTTTTATGGGGAATAAAGGTAGCTTTTAACTATGGTAAAAATGTCAAAAATAAAAAGATATAAACAATAAAAAATCTAAATAACAAAATAAAAATTGTCAACTTGATTTCAAAACAGCCCAGTGACAAAATGATGAATAAGCTAAATGAAACCTATTTTAGCAACTAATTTAAAACCAAGTTTGGAAAGCAGGAAAAAAAGAAATTCTCCTTGTGGACAGGTCACAAACGAAAGATTGACTGGGTATTTTGCAGTGCTAATTTTTTTGCCAAAACTTTTATATTTTCCACTAAAATCATGTAGCATTAAAAATCAAATTAATTTTGAGATATTTTAAAATTAAAAATTGAAATTATTCATGAGAAAAGACAAATAGCGAGAAATGACAAGTAAACACATTTTCCAAAGATTGTAATATAACTAGAGTACTCTAACTACAATTGGGGTGTTGATAAAAGATCTAGTGCAGGTAAAAACTCGTCTTCATACTCATAGACATTCCATTTTGCTTTATTAGTTGCTAAAAACTCACCCATAATACTATCCATATTTTCTTGATTTCTAGGTTTATTTTGAATGTTTTTGTCCATATAATCAGCGTAAAATTTCCAATCACCAAACTTACCGTTACTTGGATCTTTGAACCTGTAATACTCAATTTCCCAGACAATGCCTTTACTCTTTGTACTCAAATTAAAGCCCTGTTTTTTGTAAAAATCACGATACAAGTTTATTTTTTCGTTTGGGAATAAAAACTGATATCTAACGGCATAAATTTCAATTTCTTTATATTGACGATCAAACATACCACAACCAGAAGGGTAAAAATCAATTCTGCTCAAATAATAACAACCATTTTCAGTCACTGATTGGGCTTTTTCTAATTTTTTGGTTGCTACAGTATCGTATTTTTTAGTTTGGGTGTTATAGACAAAATTATAATTAGCTCCAAAATAGGTAGTTTTGCCTTCAAAATTGACCGGATTCAAGATTTCAGAAATTTCATCAGGACTAGCAGGATCAGGAGCGTCTTTTGAATTTGAAGCGGAACTACTGGAACTGTAGCTGTTAGATCGGGAATTGGTGGTGGAATTTGTTGAACTGGAAATGCTGGATAGGGAATTTGAAAAGGTGGTTGAACTGCTAATTTTGAGAGTGCTAAAAACCTCACGGACTTCTTTACCTTTGCTAGTTTTAGCCTCGTAATGAAAAATAATTCCAGCCTCATCACCAATTTTAGCATCTGGATTGACCTTTATTTTCAAGCCCAGACAGCCATCTGTTTTAGTTCTGCCATTTTCTCCAGAGGAATTATTGGCGAGTTGATAGCTTAATTCTCTTTCAGATGTGAATTTTGACGAATCTATGGGAAAACGAGTTCCTCCAAAATTTTTACAATTTCCGTTGGGTGTTTTGATAAACTTCGGGTCAAAAACATCTACAGCTTCCGTCTTGACAAAAGAAAAAGCGTTGCCAACTTTATTTGTAAGCCTGACGCCATCAATGCCCTTGCTGGAGACCAGATCTCCGCTAATTTGGCTGTATGGAAAATAATAAGTGAACGGAGCTTGCTTTTGGGGAATTTCTTCCAAACCTTGATCGTAATACTTGATAGAGCTTTGAGCCTGAGCTGGCAAAGTAGAAAAAACGGCTACTGTAAGAGTGAAAACGGCAATAAGTTTTTTGAAAAACATACGATTTTAGTTGGAATTTGGAAAAAATTTGTGTGATAATTTAAAACAGGTTTGAAAAATGACTTTGAGAGGTAAACTGAAATTTTATGACTACGATTCAACTACAATTTTTTGATTTTGTCAAGGTTTTTGACTTGGAATTATTATACCCAAACCAGTATTAATTTGTGCTTGGTAATTTGAAAAAAGTTTGTAATGTTAATAGCTTAAATCTTAAAAAACTAAAAGATGAAGTCAGGGTCATCACGAATGAAAAATAATTAACTTAACCAGTAAAGAACAAAACTACAGGGTGTCATCACGAATGAAATGAAGTGATCTTGTGGTAAAATCTAGTAAAGCTAAGTTTGAAGTGAAAAGATTGCTTCGTTAAACTCTGTTCCCTTTAGTCTGTTCGCTACGCTCTCTTGATCTCTTCGTTCCCGCACCCATTCGTTACGCTCATTCGCAATGACAGGGGCAAGCCCGCAATGGCGTGAAAATCACGAATTAACTAGTACAAGTTGCTTTAGACTTGGCTTAGAAAATAACTTTTGAATAATTTTTTTGAAAAAGTTGCAAAAATATGAAGTGAGAAAAGAGCAGTAAAATGCCAAAAAATGGAAAATTATGTCTTATCTTTTTTATTTGACAAGATCTCAAAAATCACTTTTATTTAGGCAAATTTAGGAAAATTATGATTTTTTTTTAACTTTATTTCAATTTTAGTTAAGATTTTATCAGTTATTTTTTAATCATTTATTTCAATCATTTTTATCAAATTTTTATGGACGGTCTATTTTTTATTATCGCTATTGTCATTTTTTTTGTCATCATCAGCTCAATCAAAATTGTCAAGCAACAAACTGCCTTTACGGTGGAAACTTTGGGTAAATTTAGTCGGGTAATTTTCCCTGGTTTTAACCTAGTTGTCCCAGTTATTGAAAACATTGGTAGGCGAATTAACTTGTCAACAATGACGCTGGATTTTTCCATTTTGGCAATTACAAGCGACAAAGTCAACATCAGTATTGACACCGCTTTGATCTACCGAGTAATTGAAAATCGTGCTTACGAGGCAGCTTACGCTCTTGACAATCCAGTCACAGCTATCAAAGCTCTTGTGGAAAACACAATTAGAGCCTTTGTGGCCACCCAAACCCACGAAGAAGTCATCCGCAGCCGCAACGAAATGACCGAGTATTTGACAATGCATTTGACTGCCAAAATGGAAGAATTTGGTTATTATATTGACTCTTTCCAGTTCCGTGACATAATTTTACCCAAAGATATTACCGACGCGATGAGTCGAGTAGTTTCTTCCAAGCGTCTCCAGGAGGCTGCCCAAAATGAAGCCCAAGCTGAGTATATTCGTGCGGTCAAAGTGGCGGAAGGTCAAAAACAAACTAGACTTTTACAAGGAGAAGGTCTTGCTTTGGAGCGAAAAGCGATTATTGATGGACTGGCTGAATCTATCCAAGGTCTCAAAAGTTCCACCGGGGTTAGCAGTGAGTCAGTAATGACACTTGTAATGATGAATCAATATATGGACACAATGCGAAGTGTTGCCAAAGATTCTAGCACCAAAACTGTGTTTGTTAATCCCAGCCCAGACGGCATGCAACAAATCCTTCAACAATTCAGCGAGCTTGTTAATACCAAATAAGCAAAAAATATTTGGATAAAATTTCCTTGTTGTAGCGGCGATGCCCTCATCGTCATTTGCTTTGCTTGGTTTTCATTGTGCTAAATTTTTATTTCCTTCCGTAATTTTTTGAAAATAAGATTTACAGTTTCTTTCTAAGAAAAGATAAATAAACAAGAATTGACAAGAGAATAATTTTTCTAAAATTTCGTAAAAAAAGTGATAAATTCAAAGCGATAAATAACGAAATCATCTAAAAAAAAAATAAGATTTATGCTACAAAATGATAATTTATTTGGCGAAATGTCCAACGAGCAAATCAAATTTTTAACTCTGTTTTGCGATGGGGCAAGTCGTGGCAATCCCGGCAACGCTTCCGCTGGTTGTGTTTTGTTTGCCGAAAAAATCCTAGTAAAAGATAGTAAAATTCTTGATGAAATTACCACCAAACCGATTTGGCAACAAGGTTTCTTACTTGGAAAAGCTACGAATAACTGGGCAGAATGGCAAGGTTTGATTTTGGGAATGGAGCATATTTTGGCTAATTTTGGCAAAGATATTCCTATTCAGGTTTTTTTGGACAGTAATCTTGTGGTGGAGCAAATCAACCAAAAATGGAAAGTCAAAAACCCATATTTACAAATTCTCTACCAAAAAGCCAAGCAAATTTCCGCCAATTTCCGCAACATCAAATTTCAGCATATTTTCCGTGAATATAACAGCCGTGCAGACAAAATGGCAAATCTGGCACTGGATGGCGAGTGATTTTTTGGAACAAAATTTTGGAAGGTTGCAAGTTGGTGATAGAATTGGTCAATTTTAATTTAATTTCAGTATTTTTCAGTTTCAAAAATTTTAAGTTATATTTAAAGTGATACAAAAAAGCCTAGCGCTGAGTTTCAATTCTAGTCAAACGGTTAGCCAGTAAATCAATTTTTTGGAGCATTCCGTCGGTTTTGTAAGTGTCAGCGGTGGCAGCTGCGACCTGTTCAGTGATGTCTTTTTGTCGCCTGTAATTCTCTGTGCGGTAATCGTCAAACTCACGAATTGTTCTTTCCAAATCATACCTCAGACTGTTAATCTGATCTTGGAGGCTGATACCGCTGCGGGCTTGGGTGCTATTTTTCAGTGTTTGAATTTCTTTGGCTTGACGAACAATCTGCTCATTCATTGACAAAACCTTATCCGCCATTTGCTCATAATTAGAAATAACTTGCATAACTTTGTCCCAAAAACTCACCTGCTTCTGGTGTGCTTCTCCTTGTAAAATAGCGTAATTTGTTTGAAATTCATTCTGTTCTTCCAGCTTTAACTTTTGAGATTCCATATAAAGTCTGTATAATTCCTCCAATTCATTCTGCTCTGGGGCAGTGTAAAGTGGTTTTTTGGAAGTTTCCTTAATGTCATTTTTATAAACCAAAACCTCTTCCTTTTCTTCTTTGGCATCAACAAAACTAAAATCATCGTCAACATTCTCTTTTTTTGGCTCCGCTTCTGGGATTTTTGAAGCTTCTTCCTCTGGTTTAAATTCAATTCTAGCTGGTTTTTTCAAATGTTTTTCCTCTTCAGCAAATTCTTGGTAGGGATTTACGCTTGAAATTTCAGCTTGGATTTGTTCTTCCTCTTGATTATCTTGCTCTTTTTTGTCAAAAGAAAACTCGTTTGGACTATCATCAGTTAAAATTGGATTTGGACTGTATTTACTATTAACAAGATTCAAAAAGCTCTCTTCTGACGGATTTTCATTTTTCAAAAACTGATCTTGATTTCTATTGGAGTTTTCGCTGTTTTGCTTTTCTTCTGCCAAATATCTTGCCGCTTCTTTTTGATACTCAATTTCCTCTTCGTCTGGGGGAGTTGGCTCATAATTATTTTTGCGGTTAAAATTAGGCACAAATTTACCTTGATAATCGTACGTTGTCTCGTTAGAATTTTGGTTAAAATTATTTATACCATTTTGGTTTGCTCCGTTTTGGAAATTATTGGAATTATTTTGCTCTTCGAGCCTATTATTTTGCCAGTTTCCATTTTGATTTTGGAAATTTTGGTTTTTGGGATCTTGGAAATTCTGCTGAAAGTTTTGCTGATTATTTGAATTGGTCGGGTAATTTTGAAAATCATTATTTTGACTATTTTGACTATTTTGACCATGATTGTTAAATTGCGAATTCTGCTGAAAACCTCCTTGATTTGCCTGTGGGTTTGGATTGTTACTAATATAAATTTGGTGCAAAGTATCCACAAGCTCCTTTTGCTGTTCTGGGGTCGCACTCTCAAGCCACTTGTACCAGTCAGCCTCTTCTTGTGCTGTCAAAATGCCAAAATTAGCAGAAAATTTGATGGCGTCTATGGGCGAAAGTGGAAATCCGTCTGGAAACATAAAAATGACAATTTGATTACAAAAGAATTAGAGTGGAAAATGTGGCGAAAATATTGTGAAATCTTAATGAAAATGTGGAAAATGTTTTTTGAGTTTTTGAGAAAGTTATTTGAGAAACAAACAAGAAATAAAAAGTGGAGAAATTTGGAGATGATTTTTCAGGCTATTTTTAAAGACCATTTTAACGATTATTTAGCAAAATTAAGTTGGTAATTTTTACTATTAAACCATAAACTATGATTGTATTTCTCAATATATTTTTTAACTTTTGAGTCATTTTTGCGTCTTTATTCTTTTTTTGTTCCTGATTTTTATTGACAATTTAATTGTATCATAGAATTATTTTTTTGGCAAGTTTTTTTAATTTCCCAGAAATATGACTTTTTTTGTCAAATTTTCCCATATTTTCTATTAAATTTTCCCTTGTTTGTTTTTAAATGTTGAAAATGGTTTTAATTAGAAAAAAGAAATCAGAAAAGAGATTTTATAACTATTATTGAATAAATCGCATAATCTGTTTTTCTTATTTTTACTAACAATTTTTCATCACAAAAAATAATTGGACTTTTTGGGCTTTTTGACAAATTCTGGAAAGTAAACTTTGTTTGATGTGTTTGAAAATAGTTTTTTATTTTACTGTTTTTTGGAAAACTTGATAATTTTGCCCTAATTTAATTTTTCTTACATATTTTGAAATTTTTTGATGTCAATTCTACTAATTCACTGCAGGCGAGGATTGTTTTCTCTCACGATTTGCCAAGACTGTGGGTACACTTGGGATTGTGCTAATTGTTCAACTAAACTCACCACCTACGAGTCCGAAAAAGTCAGAAGATTAATCTGTCACCAGTGCCAGTCAAGTTACATTTACCCCCAAAAATGTGCCAGTTGTAATTCCAGAAATATCTCTTCCAAGTTTGGTGGGATTGAGGAGCTTGTGAGGATTTTAGAGCAAGATTTTGGCTACAACCCAATTCGTTTTGACGGCGACACTACCAAAATTCAGCCCGTTCAGCCAGATTCTGTGGCAGTTTCCACGAGACTCTTTGACCCAGCGATTGACTACGAGCTTTTTGACCATATTGTTTTTTTGGCTGCCGAGAATTTATTTGCCAATAGCGATTATTTGACCAATGAAGAAGTTTATAAATCTTTGGCGGAGGTTTTTTTGAGTGCCAAAAGTGATGCCAAAATTATTTTTGATACCCGTAAAACTGATCTGGATTTTTTTGAATCTTTGAAAGAATTATCACACAATTTGGAAAATGGTTTGGAACAAATAAACCTGAAAATTACTGATAATTTAGGAGAAAGTTTGAATGATGATTTGATAAAAAACTTGGCAGAAAATTTGGCAAAAAATAGTCTTTCAAAAGTTCCAAAAAATAACCCGAAACATAATTCAACAGAAAATTTAACTGGCTTTTTAGTTGGCGATCTGGGAAATAATTTAGAAAAACAAGAAAAAATGGAACAGATCAAACCAAAAACTAGAGCTGAAATAGTTTATGACTGGTATAATAATTTGATGCAAAAAGAGGCGACTAGCCGAGAGAGTTTTCGCTTTCCACCTTTCACCAATCTTTTGCTTTTGACCACCCAAGAAAAAGACCCATTAACCTCCATCACAACACTCAAAACCGTCAGCGGCTACCTTGCCACCCTCCAAAAAGAATTACCAGAAATTACCTTTGGACAGCCCTACGAAGCCAAGTTTTTCAAGAGAAAAAACAAATTTTCACACCACCTTTTGATCCGTTACCCACGACAATATAATAAATTTGCCCGACTAAAAACCATCGCCCAATGGCTGGCTGACAAATACAAGCTCCAAATTCGCCTCAACCCCCGACACCTTTTTTAAAATTACAAAGAAATCGCCTTGAAATCGGAAAATTCAAAATTCTTTAACCTCTTGCGATGAAAAATAAAGCATAAAAATGTGAAAATTATGGTTAAATTTCAAGTCAAAATGTAGCTAAAAAACACTTTCTGAAAGACTTATTGGCAAAGCAACTTGTCTGGAGGGAAGCGGGCCAAACATCTTGTTTGGTGGATTTTTGTAAGGAATTAGTTAAAGCATAGCTGATGTATTTTTTTCAGGTTATAGAAATTTTGACTGTGAAAATAATTATCATAAAATTAGTATCAAATTATAAGACTAGAAAATAAGCCTAGAAGAGATGCTTTATTTTTTGACTTGACAATTTTTGATTTTTGATTTTTAAGAATAATAGTGATTTTTCTGTTATTGACATTTCATAATAAATCGCGGGATAGAGTAATTGGCAGCTCGCTGGGCTCATAACCCGGAGGTTCTAGGTTCGAGTCCTAGTCCCGCCACCAAATTAGTTAGAAAATTATTTCAATTTTAAAAAAAATACTGTATAAAATACTCTATATCTAATTTATATTTATACAATTTTTTGGATAGTTGCGTCAGTAACTTTTATTAAATTTTCAGTCAAACTAATTCAAAGTTTAATAAATTTTTTGGATTCCTTGACGAATTTTTATCAAACTAAAAACAAAGAGATAGGGAAAAGCTTAAATAAATAATTCAAAAAAAAAATTTACATTTGGAACTATAGCTCAGTTGGTTAGAGCGCTGCCCTGTCACGGCAGAGGTCACGGGTTCGAGTCCCGCTAGTTCCGCCATAATTTCTAAAAAATTTAAATAAAAATATAACAAAAAATCTAAATTAAAAATTAAACTATAGATTTCCACTTTTGAATTTCAAAATATTTTCTCTAAAAATCTCTCAGCAAATTTTAAAATAAACCAATGATATTAAACCTTTTGTCAACTATATTTTTACTGACATTTTTTTTACCAAGTATTGGCTTTTTAATTTTTGCTAGAATTTATAATAAAAGACTTTTAAAACCAGAATTGCCGATTTGGTTAGGTTTTCTAATTTTTCCACTTTTTATTTTGAGTTTGAGCTGGAATTTTGGTTGGCTTGGAATTTTTGAGCCGCTTTGTCGATTGAATGAAGGTGGGCAGTATGGTTGTTTGGCTTGGAGACTTGACCTTTACGCTACTTTATTGGCTCAGATATTCTTCAGTTTTTGGTTTCATTTATTTTTAATTTTACAAAAGAGATTTTGGATTTTGATCAATTCTGCGGCAATCTTTTTGATTTTATTAATTCCAACTTATTTTTATTCTGCTTTTCCTTGGAATTCCAATTCACAATTTTTGAGCTATTTGTTAATTTTGACTGGTTTCGTGGATATTTTCTTTTATTTCTTTTATTTTAGAACCTGTCCTAAATCTCTCGCTTAACCCATTTTAGGCTACAACCACCTGTTAATCTTCGGCATAAAAGTCTTATGAAACCTAAAATAATTAACGATTTA
>JBIIDY010000160.1:0-3094 GCA_044238065.1 Limisphaerales bacterium
TGCAGATATTTTCAAATTCAAACTGAAATTAAAAAACTGTCGTTAATTTTCCAAAAAGTTTTCAATATTTTCATTTTTTACTGAAATAGACTTGCCGTTTTTATGGCTTTGATAGGCTTTTTTGAATCTAGTTTTGGTTTTGGTATTTAATTCTAAAGTGGTATTATTTTTGGACATTTGGTTTTTTATTGACCAGACTTTTTCTGCCAAAATTGCCCGAATTATTTCAGTTTTATCCAAACCAGTATAGACAGTATTTTGCAAAATTTCAAACATTTCAGCCGTAGTTTCATTTTCTTTCAGACGAATAATAGTGGACATAAAAGTATAATAAAGTATTACCAAAAGGCTACTAAATGTTTTATAGTTTGTCAAATTAAAATACTCCTAAGAATTGGGTTTGCGGGTGGACGAGGTAGGATTAACTAATTTCAAAAACTCTACAAATTCTCCACTTTCAAACCTTAAATCAGATAATTTACCACTTAAATTTTCTATTTTTTCAATAACTTTTTTCTCTTCATGACTACCAAAAATGTTGTTGGAATCATAATTTTCTAATTCTCCTTTTGATAATATAAAGATATTTTGTGTTTTTAATTCTGTTAAAACATCTGTTAAATTATTTTGTAAATCAATACTCATATCTGATAAAAAGTGTTGTAATTTTTTTACAAACCTAGGTCTAACATACTCCCATAATTTTTCAAAATCTTCAGTAATCTCACCTTTTTCAATACAATTCTCTAGCTTAGAAACGATACTCTGCCCGTCAATTGATTTTTCATCATTTAGAGTCTTCACTAACTTCTTATCATCCTCTATTTGTTGTTGTGAATAGAATGTTTTAATTTCTTCAAGACTGGGTTTAATTTCTTCCCCCAAATAATCCATAATAAAACCTTTTTGTGTTGTTAAATTATCCAAATCACCAAATATGAACCAGTCAGTTTTTAATTGCTTTAAAATTTTAATATATCTTTGAAAATATCCTTTACCTTGAACTTTTATAATTGAGATATTGTTGTTATCCAACCAATTTTTACCTAAATTCTCGTCTTCTTGACCCATTTCTTCAGCTATTTTTTCTAAAATATACTTGTCCGCTCCTTCACATAAAACAACTTTATCAGCAAAAAACATTTCTAAATTTTCCTTGTTTTTTAGAATTTGCCCATCAGGTTCTTTTATTTGACTTGTATCTGTACCATTTTCTTTATCCTTACTAACTTTTATAATATTTATCTTGTTATCAGCAAAATTAATAAAGTCTGTAGAGTGGGTTGTAATTATTGCTTGTGTTTTATCATTTTTTAAATATTCCTCAATTCTATTATTTATAACTCTTCTCCCGTGTGGATGTAAGTATATTTCTGGTTCTTCTAAACAAAAAAGACTTGATTCGTTTAACCTAGTGGCAATTTTCTGAATATAATAAATATATAAATTTATTGATATGGCATTTTGTAGCCCTGATCCTTTTTCTGAAAAGTCAGACTTATAACCATCATCTGCATCTATCCTAGAATGTTTATATAATCCATTTGAAATATCAGGAATTACTGAAATCGTTAAATTTGTATCTTGAAATGCACCAGCTTTTGTAAAAGAATTAATCTCTACATTTTCGGCACTGAAATGTTTATTTGATAGTGTCGTGATTTCATCGAGTTGAGTTTGTATTGATTTTTCAAAGGTTTCATCAACTATACTTTTCATTAATTTCCCATACCAAGAGTATTCTGTTAATTTTAAAAAACTTTTCGGCTCTCTAAAAGAATTTATAATATCAAAATTAAAAACTTTTTGTATAAAGTTAAAATTTTTTTGCTCCACACAAACCTTAAAATTTCCTTCTGTTGTTTTATAAAAAAAATAATATTCAACCCCACTTTCTAAATTATATGAAAAAACAATTGAAATTTCTTGAACATCTTTGAATTCAGTTTTAGAAGTCTTACTATTATTATTGTTGTATCCAATCCAATCAACTTTCGTATCAAGATTAACATCATAACCATTCCAAGTTTTTGGTAAGTTTTGAACTGGGTAAGCTTTAAACTGAGTAATTTTATCAAAATCATTATCACCATCTTTTTGTATAGTTAAGATTATTTCAAGTGTTTTTGACTGCCTATTTTGTTCACAGTACAAATCTTTGTCTTTATCTAAATATCTTTTTCCTAAAACTAAGTCAATAGCTTTTAAAATATTTGACTTACCTGAGTTATTTTTACCAATTATAACATTTTTACCTTTTATTAAAGTAAATTCTGTTTCTTTGATTGACCTGAAATTCTTAATACTTACTTTTGAAATATACATAAAAAAATTATTTTAGATTGAATCCCCTACCCCAAATCACATATTTGCAAATGACAAATTGAAATTAAAAACCACTGCTAACAGATACACAATCACGACCAGCCAAACTAAAGCCAACATCAGGACTGAACCAGCGGTTAAATCTTTGATTACTTTGATGGATTCGCTCTCTTCGGGATGGATGAAATCACATAAATTTTCTATAGCGGTGTTAATTATTTCTAAACTAATAACCACTCCCATCAGGATAAAATTAGCCATAGCCGCGATATGACGACCGGCGGCGATTCCGAGCAGAGTGAGAAACAAACCCAAAAAAAACTGTATTCTGATATTTTTTTCTCTAATAAAACCTATTTTAATCCCAGAAAAACCATAATTAAAACTTCTGAAAACATTATAATTAGTAAATTTTTTATATTCTTTAATTGATTTATGACTTTTTGACATACTATTATTTTTTGGAAATTAAACTTGGCTGTATAAAAATAAAATCACAACTTTTGTAAAATGCTATCAAAATCACCTTTTTTAATAAGTTTGTCAATCACACCTTCTAGCTGAATCCCAGCATGGTCAACCCCGGGAAACCAAAGGTTGAGAGTACCTTTTTGCCTTTTAACCCTAGAAAGTGTATCCATTAAATAATGCTGAAAACTATGTCCCGCATGCATATTTCCAGTGAGATTTGGCGGCGGCATCAGGGTGCAATGAGTTTTTTTGGATTTTGGATTTTGGATTTTTATCTGAGCCTCTGGGCTGCCAAGTT
>JBIIDY010000043.1:0-11043 GCA_044238065.1 Limisphaerales bacterium
GTTCAGGTTTTAGCTCAATTTCCAGTTCTAATTCACAAAATTCTTCCAGCTTTTCAAGTTCTCAAGCTAACAGTTCAAACACCAAAATTCAGCCACTTGTAGCCGACAGCGAATATGATGTGGCAGTTTTAGAAAAGTATGATATTGCTATCAAATATAAAAAGCCTATAATAGATAATCAAATTATTTATATAGAACCTGCTGGCGGTGGAGCTAGACCTGGAATTACTTTTCAATATGAAGATGGTACAGAAAAAGGGTTTAATTTTAGTTATTACTGTTTTTCTGATATAGGAAAAGGAGGTACTTTTAATGATAAGACAGAACGAACATTCCAAGAATATTTAAATGGAGCTAATGATTTTGAAGGAAAATATACAAAATTAAACACTATTCCATTTTTTACCTCTGATTCAAAAGAGCGAATTAAAGAGGTTTATGAAAATAATAGCCCGTTTGGTAACAAAGGTCAAAAAAAGTTACTATATTTATTTAGTAATAATAACTACTGCGAATTAGAAATTCGACGCGAATTAGAAATTCAACATGTAAATGGTCAAAATTTAGGTTTAACTGAAACAACTTTACTAAAAAATGTAACCTTGCAGCCAAATTCCCTTGCTCCATCTACTCCGAGTGTAAAACTGGAACAAAAACCAAGTTTTACAGGACATGGTGATATCAATCCAATAACCGAAAACCCGCAAACCCAAACCTACACCAACGAATTTTATCCAGATTTAAATATAAAATATGATAATAGCTGGAAGTTTTCTACTACAACTACGCCCAATGTAGATGGACTGGTAAATAGAGAAATAACCTTAACCAAAAATCAAACAGTTTTAAAATTTAACTTGAATATTAAAATAAATACTGGTTGTGCGGGAGGGCCTGATCAAATTTCTGTAGCTACAGCTGGCAAACACTTCAGATTAAAAGATGACTATCAAGATTCTACATATTACTATCAATCCTATTCAAAAGGTATGCTTTGTGGAATAAATTATACAATAATTTCCAATTTGCCAAGTAAAAACTACCCAAAATACTCACAGCAAACTGAACCTTTTGTAGAAAGTTTTGTAAAGGTGGGTGTAGCTGGCAGTAATCAACAAGAATTATTAGAAGCGGATCAAATTGTAGCTAATTCCAGTTTTGGCAATCCTAGTAAATAAATTTTTTAGATAATAGACTCATTGCGGAAGTTTCCAAAAGACTGTTTTATAAATCAAAATAATCAAAATTCTAAGTATGTCGCAAACTAACCTGCCCAAAAACACACAATCCACAAACCCAAAAGCCATCCAAATCCAGAACCTGACCAAGGTTTATTCTGCAAAAGGAAAACCCCCATTTCAAGCTCTTAATGGAGTTAATTTAGAAGTGGAGGCTGGCGACTTTTTTTCTCTTTTGGGGGCAAACGGTGCTGGTAAAACCACGATAATTGGTATAATTACAGGACTTGTTAATAAAACAGCTGGAAATGTCAAAATTTTTGGTTACGATATTGACACAGGTTTTGTGAACGCCAAAAGGCAGATTGGTGTGGTGCCGCAAGAGTTTAATTTTAACATGTTTGAAAAAGTGGGCGACATTATCATTGGACAAGCTGGTTATTACGGCATTCCCCGCACTGAAGCTGAAAAATACTGCGATGAACTTTTGGAGAAACTGGACTTGGTTGCCAAAAAAAATATGCGTTCAGTAACCCTTTCTGGTGGGATGAAAAGGCGTTTGATGATTGCTAGGGCTTTGATTCACAAACCAAGATTGCTGATTTTGGATGAACCGACGGCGGGTGTGGACGTGGAGCTTAGACGGGGGATGTGGGATTTTTTGACAGAATTAAACCAAGCTGGCACGACCATTCTTCTGACAACTCACTACCTTGAAGAAGTGGAAAAACTTTGCAAAAACGCCTCCATTATAAAAAAAGGTCAAATTATTCAAACCAACAGCGTCAAAAACCTCCTGTCCCAAAACTCTCAAGAAAAATACATTGTTGAAGTTGATCAAGAACCAACACTGGGTGATTTTTATGGGGCTAAATTTAATGACAACAAGCTAGAAATTATCGTAAATAAAGAAAATGGATTGGGTGAAATTCTCAAAAATATTACCGAACAAGGTATCAAAATTACTGGAGTCTATCCACAAAGTAACCGTTTGGAAGAACTCTTTTTGAATTAGAAAATATTTTTTGTATAGTCAGAAATAATTATCAATTCAGTGTTCAAAAAGATAACAATCCAATTTAAATTATAGAAATTTTGGTATACTCAAATCCAGACCAAAATTGACAAAATTGTTTAGGAAAATTACTTTGGAAATTCCCCTCTTGTGTATTTTCTACCAAGAAAATGTGTTGCGGGAGCTGTGGCGAATGAATAAAGTGAATGTGTGAGAGCAAAGAACGGAGCGTGGGAGGCACGACCAGAGGGGTGGAGCGTAGCTAATGGGATGTTTTCTGTTGGTTATCTGTCAAAATTAATGTGGGTTTAGGTATAACTTTACATAGTTCACCATTATTTATTATTTGTTAATTTCTAAATTTACAGACTTGGGCTAAAGCTATAAGGATAAATACAGGCTACAAAGACAACATAACCCCCCAAGTCATAGACTTAACCACTTTAGAAAGGGGAAATTTGGTGTAATATTTAGCAACAAAAAAAGCGACTCAGTGGTCGCCAAAAAAACTACAATCAAAGTCCATAAATCATCAGAAATGTAGCCAAATCTAAAAATTATGCTTTAATCATTTTTTTTAAGTTTATCTTTCAAATTACGATTTAGTTGCGGTTACCGAAGCCACCAAAAAAGCCACGGGGTTTTTCTTCTACTTCCGGAGCTTGTTCTGGTTGGGAACTTGGACTTTGAGATGGAGACTGGTTATCATTCTGATCATTGTTTTGTCTGTTATTTTGGCTATTGTTGCGGTCATCATTTCGGTCATCACTTTGTGGCTTGTCTTCTTTGGAAGCGAATGGGTTTTCTCCCTCCTGTTGAGCTGGAGAATTTTGAGCTGGTTTTTCCTCTACCTGTTCAGGTTTTAACTCACTCTTTTCTACTGGTTTTGGTTGTTGATTGGCCATTTTTAATTTATCTAACTGACCTTTTAAAATAGTTGCTGAATCAGATTTGACGGTCTTTGTAAAGGCTTCCACATCGGCTTTATCAATTTTTACCAAAGCGTCTTGTTTGACTTGTTGGATTTGTTCTGGGGCTTCTTCGAGAGCAGTTGCAACCACTTTCAAAATTTGGTTCACCGCAGTCTCAGTGCCGTCATCCTTTGGTTCTAGTTTCATTTGTGATGCCAGTTCTTTGGCAGGAACTCCAAAAGACAAGGCTTTGTTGACAATTCCCAAAACGGTATCCACGATGTGCTTGAGCTCCTTGGTTAATTTGTCGCCGCTGGCAGAAATAAGTTTGATTCCTGAGCCGTCGTATTGTAAAGTGATCAAAATATCACCAAGTTGAAAATTACCTTGGGTGCTAGCAAGTTGTTGTAGTTGTAATGAGTATTTGGACATAAAAGAAATTATTTTGTTAGAAAATGTAAAAAAGTTTTTGGAAAGAGTTGTTGGGAAAGAGTTGTTGTTTGGGGAAATTTGATTTGAATTTTGTAGATTTACAAGTTTATTTTCCAAACTACTTTCCGAGTCTAATTTATTTTTTTGAAATTGTCCAATATTTTGTCTCACCTGCTCTAATTCAGCATCTTTATCAGCAATTTCGTTGTTTTTATTGTCAATTTCAGTCGTCAGTTCGGCGTTTTTATTTTTCAATTCTTCTAACTCTTTTTGTAAGTTTTCCAGATTAGCTTGATTTAGGTTTTCTTGATTTACCACCTTGTTTTCATTTTGCTCTGGGACAGTAATCGGCATGGCTGCTAGCAAAACTTCTTGTTTTCTCAAAGCTCTTGACATTCTTTCATTTTCCATTCTAGTCTGCCCAAGCTCTCGCCTTAACTCTTCATTTTCTAGGGCTAAACTATTTTTTTGATTTCCCAAAGATTCGTTTATTTCAGTCAATTCCAAGATTTTTTGCCCAGTGGTAAGTTTGTCAATTCCAAGATTTTTTTCAATTTCCAAATTCTTGCTTCCCATCTCTTCCCCAGTCGTAATTTTCCCAGTGTTAATTTGCTCCAAAAGACTGTGTAGATCAACCGATTCTAAATCTTTAGCAAACCAGATATTATTTTTTCCCTCCGCTTTTTCCTCAAAAATTGCTGTATCAAGCTCATTTTTCAAATCTCCGTCCGTATCATTTATCAAGTTTTTTTCCAATTCATTTACTGCTTTTTCTCCAAATTCATTTTTGTTTTCACCTTCCAACTCACCATCCAATTCAGTTTCCATATTAGAAAGCTCAAAAACTGCCGTGTCTTCCAAATCACTGATATTGATAATTTGATGTATTTGTCCCAAAAAAAGTGAATCTTCCTTGATAATTCTAACCAATTGCCCTAATTGTAAATCATTTTCCTCGCTCAAATTTTCTTCGTTTTGCTCATTTTCTGCTAATACTTCTGATTTATTTCCCAAATCATTTCCTACTTCATTTTCTGTTTTTGCCAAATTAGCATCATCCAAATCGTTATTCAAATTTTCCCCTGTTTTGTTTTCTTTATTTCCCAGATCAAAAATTGATGAGCTTGATTTCTCCAAATTCATAAGATTGTCATGGTTGGCTTTTTCTTCAGCTCTTTCAGTCTCAGCATTTTTGGTATCAGTATTTTCCAACACTTCCTCGGAAATATCTTTTTGAGAATTTTGATCAATTGTATTTTTAAGATCGCTACTTTCCAATTTTTCATCATTTTCACTAACCGTTTTTTGGGGAATTTCAAAACCAACAAAATTTTCACTTGAGCTAGTTTCCAACTCCTGATTTTGTGAGTAAGTATCTGATTTAATTTCAGATTGGCTTTCAACTTCTTTTTCAATTTGGCTATTTGTTTTGACTGGGATTTTACTGTTTTTGGGAAAACTGATAACGGTTGGCTCAGAGCTTACATTTCCAAATTCGCTAAAACTTGGCTTATTAGCCTCCAAAAAACCTTTTTCGTTTTCAACCTGCTCATCTTCCAAGTTAGAATTTCCCTCAGAGTTTTCTCCAAGATTTGGATTTTCTCTGTTCTCTGTGTCTGAACTATCAGCACTCGCATTTATTTGATTTACTTGCGAAATTTGAGCTAGTTGCGGTAAAGTGTTGGAACTTCTTCTTTCATTTTCCACTTCGCTGTTATTTTCAGGCTCTTTTTGACTATTCTTTTCAATTTTGACATCGCGATCAGACCAAACTTGCCATTCTGGAGTGGCTGGAAAAAGTAAAAGATGACTGTTTCGTCTTGGAACAATCTCAAAATCACTACTTTCAGCCTTAGCTTGATCAAATTCATGGGACATTTCCACACTGCTTTTAATATCGCCAGTTTCGGTGTTATACCAGTATTCAAAACCTTTACTCCGCAAAATTTTCTTGACACTATCCCAATTTTTACAAACTCCCTTTTCCTCCGAGAGGCTTTCACTGGAACGATAAGCATTGTTACTAATCAAATTTCCAATATATTCAATTTCCTCCAAATCCGATTTTTCCCGATTCAATTGCTTATAATAATCACCAAAACCACTCACTCCTAAACCAATTTTGCGGTATTGATTAACGATTTCTCTGGCTTTTTGGTCAAATTTGGCAACATCCAACAAAGCGTCCAAAAACCGAATCGCCGTTTCTATATTTTCCTGCACCATACTTTCGTCAATTTCCCCAGCTTCCAAGTGATTGCCCAAAACCAAGTCTCCAAAAGGCGTAGCGGGCCGAGAAATTAGGTTTTCTTCCAATAATTCCAGTGTCTTGGAGTTGAGTGTGAAGTATTTTTTTTGAAAAAGGTCTTGGTATTTTTTTTGCCAAAATGATTGAAGTTGTGGTGTATTTTCAGTTTTGGCTGCAGCTTGGATAAAGTTTGATAATGGCATAGAAATAGGAAAAACAAGTGTGAAAATCTAAAATAAAAATAAAAAAAGTCTGTGATTTTTAAGTGGTCAAAATTTTGACAAAAATGTGAATTCATCAAAAAATAAAACTTAAACCAAACTCAAATGAAAATTCAAAAATAATATCTTGTCAGAGTATACACTAGTTTTTTAACTTTGGCAAATTTGGTCAAAAACCACCAAAAATGAGGAAGAAACGACCATTTTAGCCGACCATAAAAACAAATCCTCACAAAAATTTAAAAACCCAATCAAAACTCGTTTAAAGCTCCGCATAACTTCCATCTCAATGATTCCCCAAATTTCTACAACTCAAAACTGCTTAAAAATATATTGCAGAAATTGATAGCAAAACCTTTCTAATTTTTGACCATACCCAAACCCAAACCAACTTTCATAAATTTTACTTTTTCAAAATTGGAGATATCGATATTTGCAAGCCACAGGGTGTCATCACGAATGAAATGAAGTGATCTGGTGACAAAACCTGGTAAAGTTAAAAAAGATTGCTTCTTTAGCCTCTGTTTCCTTTGATCTGTTGGCTACTCTTCTGTTCACTGTGTTCACTAGTTGCTTTACTCCTGCCAATTGGTCTGGTCGTTCCTTCCACATTCGCTACCGCTCATTCACTTCGTTACGGTACCCATACACTCATTCGGGGTGGTGGGGAAACAAGCTTGTAATGACGTGAAAATTACGAATCAACTGGTACAAGTTGTTTTGGGTATAATACTACTTTTCATTTCAAAGATTTATAGTCAAAAAAAAAGTCCCTCAAAAAAGGGAATAAAATAACCAACTGGATTAATTTTTAAAAAGTAATTATCAAACTCTATTTGCGAACTTGGCGTTTGCGTTCTCCTGGATCCAAGTATTTTTTGCGAATGCGGAGAGTTTTTGGGGTAATTTCTACCAATTCGTCAGTGCCAATATATTCCAAGCACATTTCCAAAGTCATTTCTTTATTTGGTGGGCAAGTGATGGCGTCGTCGCTGGATTTGGAGCGAACGTTACTCATCGCTTTTCCCTTACAGGGATTTATTTCAAGATCTTCATTTTTGGCAGCTTGTCCAATGACCATTCCCTGATAAACATCAACCGCAGGTGGAATAAACAAAACCCCTCTTTGCCAAGCATTTTCCAGTGAATAACCAGTACTTGCCCCAGTTTCCGTGCTAATGATACTACCGTGATCTTTTCTGATTTGGAGGTTAATGACTGGTTTGTAAGAGTCAAACGTGGAAAAAATAATAACAGTTCCCTTGGTTTCGGTCATCAAAAGTGACTTTAGACCAATTAGAGAGCGAGTGGGAATAACTGCTTCAAATTCAAATTCGGTACCTACTTCATTGGGTAAAATAGAGGTAACATCAGCACTGCGACGACCTAATTCTTGGATAACAATACCTTGGTATTCTTGCGGGACGGAGATTTGGACGATTTCAAAAGGCTCAAATAGCTGGGAAGACATAAAAATAATTTAGATAGGCAGTTTTTTTTGGATAGATATGATTAAAAATAAAATGAAAATCAAATTTTGTCAAATGTTTTTTCAAATGTTTTTTCAAATGGTTTCATAAGTCTCTTGTCAAATTCACAAATCTAGTTTCAATCAATCTCAAAAAGACAAACTAACTTTCCAAAATTTCCTTGCCAAGACAGAAAATCTGTGTCAAAATAGGGTCGTCTAATTTTTTTTTACACTAGCTAAATTTTTATGATTATTCAATTTATTACAATTTTTTATGAGCTTTGAAGAAAGATTAAACCATGTAATGGGAGAGAATAAACATTTCAACGGCATATTGTCTTTAATTGTTTTTAACGTAGTCTCAACCATTGTTTTACTCAAGGATAGTCCAATTTCCATATACAGCCTAATTGAATTAACTAATATTGATTTGGGTGCAAGAGGTCAAGCAAAGGCTAGAGATAGCATCTTATTGACTTATCGTAACACAAAAAATAAGGAAATAAAAAGAATTATGGAGGAAGTGCTTCGGCGAATATTGAAAAAGACCAGAGAAGGAAATAATGGTAAATTTATAACTTTTCAAGAGGAAATAGCAGGCTTAGTTTTTGCAAAATTCCTAACTCTTTGCCCATCCGAAGAATATTTAGGTTACGATTTGCACGCTTTTTTAAAAAATCATCCCGATGTTGTTAAAAGATTAAAGGAAAGTTTATTCAAGCTCAACAATACAAATCAACCAAAAGCATACCAACCAATTTATGATTTTTACTATGATTGGGTTAGAACTGGTAAAATTAATATTACCACTTTGAAACAAAAAAATCGAGCAAGAAGGTAGGCCTGAAGAGTGGACAACTAACACTTGGCCAATAGGAGATAAAAATGGCAACAATAAACTGAAAGGTCTAATAAAACAAAATGGTAAGCCTGAAGATTGGGATAAGGAAACTTGGTTGGAATACTTGGGACTAAAAAGCTAAAAATTGTCCAAAAAGGTTTCAAAGGCTAGTAAAATTTGCCAAAAGGTTTCAAAGGCGATTTGTGGGCTTGGATAAGCGTTGAACATAGCATGGAGAGGTCCGTCCGCCCCGTCCAGATCCGACATGTAATAAAAATTATCAGAAGTTGTCAGTTTGCCAAAAAAGTCCCAAATTTGCTGATATTCTAATTCTTTTACCAACTCTTTTTCCAACAAAATATTGTCCACATTTTGGTTTTTCAGTTCCGTTTCCAAAGTGGTTTCCAAATCAGCTTGCAATGCATTTTGAGGTTTGGGAATTTTGTTTTTGATTTTTTGATAAATTTCTTGAAGTTTGCCAAAAGCCTGATCTTGATTGTCATTGCCAAGCCACGAGATTAGATTTTGCTGTGAGTTTGTCCAAGAAGTTGTCAAATTGGGGAACAGTTCCTGATAAACTGGTATTTTTGGTGAAAACTGATCGGTGGAATTTTGATTGGCAAGATTGCTTTGATCTATTTCAGCTGCTTTTTGACTGGGTGCCAATTTTTTTTCAAATTCTGCCAAATCACTCACAGTTGCAAAATCCCAGTTTGTTTGAATTGTCTGTAATAAATCCGTCCAAATGTCAAAAATATGTCCGCCATTATGCTCACCAAAAATTTCAAAATCTGTACCCAAAACCTCCAGTCTTTCGGGGTAATTGAGAAAAAATTCCTTAAATTCGTCGCTACGGTGAGTAAAGAAAAAAAACATTGTGGCTTCAAAATTTGCCAAAGCTAGTTTGAGAGTGGAGTCAAAATCTGCCTTTTCCAAAACTGCCAAGGCTGGAATTTTTTTATTACCAAGAATTTCCGAATTTACAATTTTTGGACGTGTGGCTATTTGGACTTTGTAGCCTAGTTTTTGGATAATTTTGCCTATTTGTGGATTAAAAATCAATTCCGTGTTGCGAAAATTTGACGGGGTATAATTCAAAAGTTTTTGCAAAGTTTCGGTGTGAAGTTTGATTTGGCGAATAAACTCCTCTTCATCAAAAAGGCTGGCGAGTGAATGATAGTAGGTTTCTGCCAGAATTTCCACCCGCTCGGTGGCAATGAGTGATTTTAACAAAAAGATAATTTCTTGACCAGACTCTGACCGCTGAACTTGCTCCAAAAAAGTCCCAGAAAGTCCAAAAGTGATTTTGAGTTTTGGAAATTGCCCAAGTTGTGCCAGCCAAAAACGCAGTCCTGGAATGTAAGAACTCCTAGTAACCTTTTCAAAAATAGTGGAATTGCCGTATAAAAAGTTTGGATTATCACCGCTGGGGCCGACCGTAAATTTGACCAAACCTTTTGAACTAGAAATTAAAAAAGAGTCTTGGAAAGAGGCTTTGCTGTTTGTCAAATCTGGTAAATTAAGTCGGATTGGCTGGTGTAATTGGAAATAAAGACACAAAGTTTTGGTTTGATTATTTGGTTCGCTGCTTGATAAATTAGTCATATTTTTCAAAGTTTTAAATTTTGTTGGGTGATTTTTAAGATTGTTTTTTGCGATTCAACTTTCTCTTTATCTAGCTCTTAATTATTTTTTGATAGTTGTCAAAGTTTGGTGAAAATACGGTGGAGATTGATATTAAAATTTTCCCCTCTTGAGTCTAGCTTGCGAACGGGCAACTTTGGAGCAGATAGATGGCAGTCTTTTAGCTAAAAATGAGTATTTGTGGTGTCAAATCTTACCAAAAAACTTTGTAATTTCCACCAAATTTCGTAATATTTTGAAACAACAATTACCCAAAAAAAATGCCTTGAAATAAAGAAAAAGTAATTTAGTGATTTTCGCTTTATACCCAGTTCCACATTAACTTGTGCTTGGTAATTTGAAAAACTAAAACCTATGTAAATTGGTAAGAATTCTGGCATAAACAAGCCGCAGGGTGTCATCACGAATAAAATGAAGTGATCTAGTGGCAAAATCTAACAACCCCAAAAGACTGAAACTCAACTTTGCGTTGCTACCGCCAAGGAATGGGAATAAAGGGTTCAAAAAATAAAGCCAAATTAAGTTGCTTTTAGCACGAATAAAGATTTCAGCTGTCCTTAAGTTGACGTAAAAGTCTCAGTTCCGTCTCTTAATTTTAGTAAACTAAATTGCCAATCCCTTCAGTCTGTTCGTTGCACTTCTGTTTACTGTGTTCACCTAGTCGCTTTGCTCCTGCCACTTGGTCTGGTCGCTCCTTCCACATTCGCTACGACTCATTCATTTCATTCCCACAGGCATTGCTAGTATTGCCAAAAGATCGTGAAAATTCCAAACTTTGCTACTTTTTTTGAGGGCATATTTCCTTTAATTGTGGTATATTTATCATCTTTTTGTCAAGTTTGGATGGTTAGGGGTATTTAACTAACAATAATTGTAAAATCAGCAAAAACTTTCTAAATTTATTTTGGATGAAAGAGCTGAGTTTATGCTAAAATCTATGCTAATATTTACTGAGTACCCCGAACCATTGAAACTTGACTTTACATTATTAATAAGCCAAAAACAGCTAGTAAAATATTAAAAATAAAACCTAACTTTGATCTTCGTTTGGTACAAGCAAGGTTGAAATTATTCTTTAATTT
>JBIIDY010000161.1:0-3074 GCA_044238065.1 Limisphaerales bacterium
ATTTTATGTTACTTATGCAGGAAATGCTGCTTTTGCAGGTAATGTAAGTGCTTCCTCTTTATCATTTGGATCTGCAACAAAACAACATCTAAATCTTTATGGTACATCATATGGAATAGGTGTCCAAGGTAATACTTTATACAGTAGGACGGGTTATGGTTTTGCATGGTATATAGGAGGTGAACATTCAAATGCTCAAAACGATCCTGGAACCGGTGGTGTTTTTCTAATGGGTTTAAATGTTGCAGGTGGTGGACATCTTACAGTTGCAAGTTTAGGTGGTGTAGGTAACAGAGCAGTCTACAGTACTGGTACTGGGCAATTGACTAACACTGCCTCCGACGGTAGAATGAAAACCAATATTACACCAGTTGTTTATTCCCTAGACACAATTAAAAACTTAAACCCTGTAACTTACAATTGGAAAACAGACTTTGAATGGACAGATCCAAAAACTGGAGAAACAGAAGTTAAAAATCTACAAGAAACTTTAGGCTCACAAAAAGAAATTGGTTTAATAGCTCAAGAAGTAGAAAAATTAGTCCCAGAAGCCGTTGGTATAAACTCACAAGGCACATATTCCCTAGATTATCCCAAACTTGTCCCAGTTTTAATCAAAGGAATGCAAGAACAACAGGAGATTATTGAAAAGCAGAGTGGGGAGATTGTTGATTTGAAAAATTTAGTAAATTCGTTGTTGGAGAGAGTTGCAAGGTTGGAAAACTAGGTTTTTAGGAATGTTGAAAAATTAAAAAATACCCCGTTTGCTATCGCAAACACCCCTTTTAAGAAAAGGGGAATTGAAATACCTCGTCAGTTTCTCATAGCGGGAAAATGAAAAAAACTTTAAATATCAGTCTGATTTGCTGTTGCCAATTTTAGAAAAAGACAAATTAAAAGTCTGAAATTGTTTATTAATTTAGGAATTAGAGATATAAACTTTACAAAATTTCAAAAGTTATTTTTATTGTAGTATATATAGTTTTGTCATTTTTATGCACTTTAATAATAAATCAAAAGATGAAAATTTAGAAAATTCAAATCAGTCAGTGGAAAATTTGGACGATCAAAAGCAAATTGAGGTAAAAAAAAGTTTTAATTTTTTCCAGTTTTTGGCAGCGATTCTGATTTTAATCTTGGTTGTAATTACCAGTATTTTAGTTTTTATATTAGTCCTACCCGAAAATCCAATTAGCAAAACAATTGTTACCAAGACTTTTTTAAATAATTTTATAGATTTACCAACGAGTCAAAGTGATAATAATAGCCAGACAAGCAGCAGTGCCAAAATTTTTAATTCTATAATTACTAGCGACGAAAATCAATACAAAGATTTGCAATTTGCTCCAGAAATAAATTCTATTCCGCTCACAGAGGCAGTAGAAAAAGTTTTGCCGTCGGTGCTGTCCATCTCGGTCAGGGAAAAAGACAAAAATCTGGATTCGTTTTCTGAGTCTCAGACGGCTGGAACTGGTTTTATCGTCAATAAAGAAGGTCTGGTTTTGACTAATAAACATGTGATTTCAACCGCTTGCACTGTCGGGAGTGATAATATCCAGATTACAGCTCTAAATCATGAACAAAAGGCTTTGAAACTAAAATTACTCAGTATTGATCCTGTGGAAGATATTGCGATTTTAAAGATTGAAGACTCCGGCAATTATCAAGCTGTGGATATCCAAAATAGTGAAGATTTGAAACTTGGTCAGGAAGTGATGGCGATTGGAAATGTGCTGGGAGAACTCCAAAACACTGTAACTAGTGGTATTGTTTCTGGTTTAAATAGAGATTTCAAAACAAATATAGTGGACAAATGCACAGCACAGGAATTTCAAGCTAATAATTTGATTCAAATAGATGCGGCTATCAATCGTGGTAATTCCGGCGGACCTTTATTTAATAGTAGTGGACAGCTCATCGGGATGAATACACTCGGCACGACGGATGCCGAAAATATTGGACTTGCTATTCCGAGTGTCAATCTAAAAAAATCCATAGAAACTTTTAATAAAAATAAAACTATCACCAGAGCTAGAATTCAAGTCAAAACAGTACCGATTGATGCGATTTTGCAAACCCGAAACACTTGGTTGCCTGTGGATTATGGAGAAATTATTTATAATCAAAAAGAACCAGCAGTCCCAGCAAATTCCCCCGAAGCCAAGGTGAATCTGCAAGAGGGAGATATTATTTTGGAAGTTGATGGTCAAAAACTGATAACCGGAGTAGTCAATCAATCACCGCTCCAAAGAGAAATTTTAAAAAAAGACCCAAATCAAACCATAAAATTGAAAGTTTTGAAAGTTGCCAGTAGTACAAAAGAGGGATTTAGCTACCAAAAAGATTCGGTGGAAGTGGAGATTAAACTCGGGTCAATCAAATATAATTTAGAAACTAATAAATTGGACATTTCCAGCTAAAGTTTTACCTTGCAAAATTTAGACAAACAAATTTTTAATGAAACAAAATTACCTATTTAAAATAAATAAATCCCCGAGCCTGCGGCTCACCCCTTTAAAAAGGGGTAATAAAAATCATCCTATCAACTTGTGATTCTTTAAAAAGGGAGTACTAAAAATTATTTAATTTGCCAATTTTGATCAATTCTAAATAAAGTACTGCTAAAACAAGCTAATTTCTCAGCTTTAATCAATTCTAAATATCTTATATGTCTGATAATAAAAAAACTAAAATTTTGTGTATTTTGGACGGTTTTGGTTTGTCTCCCAAAAATGATAATAATATCAATAGCTTGGCGAAAATGCCGAATTTCAGAAGATTGCTAAAAGAAAATTATTGGACAACTCTAAATGCGGACGGCGAAATGGTCGGTCAAGAAGAAGGTTTGGTCGGAAATAGTGAGGTCGGACATATGAATATCGGCGGACTAAAACTCGTTCCACAGCTTAGTTTTCAAATCACCAAAAGTAGCGAAAGTGCTTTTGAAATAAATAAAGATTTAGCTCCTGATCAGCTTTTTGATCCGAGTGAATTTTTGCGAATTAATTTTACAAATTCTAACAAAGTTATACATCTTATCGGGCTGTTTTCCATTGGCACAATTCACAGCGATA
>JBIIDY010000162.1:0-3073 GCA_044238065.1 Limisphaerales bacterium
ATTCTTTCTCGTCCCGTAAAATCGGCCTTTTCACTAACTGGTCTCAAATGTTTGACGGAAATCAGCGGAAATATCTTTTGCCAAATCGCAGAGCGGAGTTCTTTGCTGTCATAGCTACATTCCCGACCTTTGCCGATGCCGTTCCAGTCTGGCAGGTTGTAAATCAGTTTCAAAACTTCGTCGGCATTGGTTTGAACTTTGACTGGCAGAATCCATTCTACTTTTTTGCCTTTTTGCCCTTTCCAGTCGTATCCGCCCCGCCCACGGTGAAGCTCCAGTTGTCCTTGTGAACTTTCCAGAATTACATAATCAATTTTAGTTTTTGGAATTTCCGTTAAATTTTCAGGCAAGTTTTCAATTAGATTTTTGGTTGAAATTTTGGTTGTTGTGTTCGTTGGAGTTTTGGCTTTTGGCATAGATTGTGGAAATTGGTGTAAAAATTATTTGGAGGATTTGAGAAGAGTTTGAAATGTTGGAAAATTTGGAAAAATTATTGATTGTTTTTTTTTAGGATAATATAATCTTAATAGTGTCCGTATATTGTAGGTTTTTCTTGTATTTTTTGAAAATACGACGATTTGGCTTTTTTGTCAATTTTTTGATATTTTTCTATGACAAATTAAATTTTTAGGACTTTTGGAAATGGTGTTTAATATTTTTTATTTTCTCAACTCAATTTTATCATGTCAAAAATCCCCGACTTTGCTTTTTAAATAGAGAATTTTTTGGATTAGCCGCTGTCAAAACTTTGACAATTTAGCAAAAATAATTCATACTAAAAATGGTCTTGATTCTACGGATCATTACTACAAATAAATTTTTACATTATTTTTTACATTATTTCAGACTTTTCAAGACTTTCTAAAATTATCTTTTTATATGAAAAACTTTATTTCAAGCACTATTTCTAATTCAACTTCACAATTTACCCAAAAATTAATTCAAACTGAGAGCCAAAATTTCACTCAACAAACTCCCGCTCAATTTATTAAAAATACTCAAAAATCTGGCAAAATCTGGCAGGGTCTCTTAGTTTCAGCGATTACTTTGACAACGCTCGGTTCTCTCTTTTTCCAAAACTCTAGTCCGTTTAGTGTGTTGGCTTTGGCTCAAGATACCGCTATTCTCAAGACAAAATACGAAGAACGAAAACGAGAAATTGACAAAAAACAAATGGATATTTCCAAAAATCTCAACGAAGTTACCAGCAAATTCTTGACCTCCAACACCCAAGAAAAAAACCTCAACGCCGAAATAGCCAAACAAAAAGCTGAAATTGAAAAAGTGGAAAGTCAAATCACTGAAAACAAAATTATCATCAACCAAACTGACGAGCAAATCAAGAGAAATGAGGAGCAAATCAAAGAAATAAGAAAGCAAATTGGTGTGATAATGATAGAAATCCAAAAACAAGAGCGTATCAGTCCATTTCAAGCCGTTTTGACGAGTAATTCTTTAGAAGAAGTGATGAGTAAAATGTATAATTTGTCCTCCCTACAAACTCAAGCCAAAACTTTATCCGACAAAATTGAACTAACACAACTGGAATTAAATCGCAACAAAGAGCAGCAAAAAGATTTTCAAAGCCAACTGGAGGCGACCAAAAATTTATTGGATAGTCGTAAAGCCAACGCTCAAAGTCTAATGGAGCAAACCCAAGGAGAGCAGGCAAAATACGAGGAATTACTCAAAGCTTTGGACGAGCAAAAAAAGGAATTTGAGGCACAACAAGAAAAAATTGGCGGAGAGTATTTGGCAGAAGTCAAAAGAGCAGTGGACGAGCAAAAGCAAAAAGACACTATTAGAGAAAACACACTAAGGCAGCAAGAACTGGAAGCTCAACAAAAAGCCGAAGCCGAGAAAAATGCGACTAATTCCAATAAGGAAGTAGAAACTCCTAAAGCAACTGGGACAACAGCTACTGCCACTCCTGCCAAAACTACCACAGCCAAAAAACCTACTGTAGGCTCTAGCGGCTGTAGGTTTGAAGCCGGTGGACTGGATGTGGAACCGGGTTATTTTGGGCCAGTGACTAACGGTTATGTCAGCCAGGCTTTTCACTGTGGACACGACGGAACCGATATTTCCTCTGGACTTGGCACAAGTTTATTCGCTATTGCTGACGGAGTAGTCGTCAAAAAAGGTGCTCCGGTCAATTGTACTGGTTTTACTTGTAACAGTGGTTTTGGTAATTATGTGGTTATTCAGCATGATTTGCCTTCTGGAGACACAGCTTACGCTCTTTACGCTCATATGCAGTCTGCTTCCCCCAAAGCAGTTGGACAAAATGTCAATAAAGGTGAAGTAATTGGCCCTATGGGTTGTACTGGCTACACTCTACCTTACCCTTGTGGTGTTCACGTCCACTTTATGCTTTTGTCAAGTATTAGCGGCGGAATTTCTTGTCTTTACGGCTCAACCAAATGCTACAACCCCCAAAGATACATCAGCCAAATTGCCTAAAATTCATTGACAAAAAAATTACCTAAAAAATTAAGTTTGAAATTAAATTTGAAAATAGTTTGATTATAGCCAAACCGTATTAAACCTTTACATTTTTTTAGTCATTTTGAAAAGTATAAATTTTCTATTATTCTTTTTAATTTACTGATAAATTGGGTAATTTAACATTTCGCTGATTTTTACTTTTTCGTAAAGGTGCTATAGGAATTGGCTATATTATATCCAAACTCGTACCAACTTTTACATCTTGATAATAAAGAAAGATAGTGATAAAGATAAAAAGTTCTTGTAGTTTTATTTATTTTGTCAATTTTGAGTTGGAACCGAGTATAACACGATTTGACACAATTTTTTGATATGAAAATTTCCCTAAAAATTCTTATTTCACGATTTGGGCTTATTTTTAGTTACTAATTTCTAATAATAAACCAACTTCCTGATAAAAAAATACTTTCCTACCCCGAACCATTGAAACCCAACTTTGTGTTGATATTAAGCCAAGAAATAGGAATAAAGAGTTAAAAAAATAAAGCTAAATTAATCTGCTTTTAGTTACGAGCAAGAACTCTAACAATCCTTAAACTGTCGTAATAATCTAAATTCTAGCCCT
>JBIIDY010000163.1:0-3052 GCA_044238065.1 Limisphaerales bacterium
TTTTGGGCAACATTTCTTCAATAAGTTTGAATTGCTCTAGGGTTAAATCTGTTAAATAAGGCATTTAAAAATCTTAAAATTATTTCTAGTTTTTAACAAGTTTAGAGATTTAGGACAGGTTCTAAAATGAATAAAGATGCTTTTGCGAAAAATTTGTGAGACATAAAAGTGGTTTGGAAAATATAAATTCGAAAGGTTAATTTGATAAAAATAGAATTTAGCACAGTTTTTTGGCTTTGTCAAATTGTTTGGGAGTGGTTCAAAATTACCATTAATTGTGCAAATTATCAAGAATTTTAAAAAGATGTTGACAAATTTGTTTTTCCAAGTTTTATTTTTTTTATGGTTGATTGGCAAAATATCTTGACGGGCAAGCTTAATGACAAGCAAAAATCTGCTGTCAAATCCATTACGGGGCAAACTTTGGTTATCGCGGGTGCTGGCAGTGGTAAAACCGCTGTTTTGACGAGGCGATGTGCCTATTTGATTTGTTTGGGTGTTACTCCCGGCAAAATTTTGAGTTTGACTTTTACCAATAAAGCCGCTGCCGAAATGAACAAGCGAATCAAGGAGATTTTGACGGAAATTGGGATAAATCTGCCGGTTTTGCCACCTTGGAAAGAGGATTATTTGTCCAATCCGCTATTTTGTACTTTTCACAGTTTGGGAGTGCGGATTTTGCGAGAATTTGGGCAGGTTTTGGGCTACAAAAAAGAATTTACAATTCTGGATAAAGAAGATCATCTCAAGCTAATTCGGTCAATTATGAAAGAAATGAATTTGGATCAAAAACAGATTTTGCCAAGTTTGGCGAGTCATTTTATTGGACTTTGCAAACAAGAACTTTTGACGGCGGAAAATAGCCATCTTTTGAGTAAAGAATTTTTACCGGTTTTTCACAAAATTTATGCCCAATACGAAGAAAGATTAAAAAACAACCAGTCCGTGGACTTTGACGATTTGGTGATAATTCCCTACTTAATTCTCAAAAATAACCCAGAAATTAGGAAAATTTGCCAAGATCGCTGGACACACGTCCAGGTTGACGAGTTTCAGGACACCAACAAAGCTCAATTTGAAATTATCAAACTTTTGTATCCACCAAGTTGAAACTAGAAAAAAAATAATGTTTAGTGAAACAAAAGGTCAGTTGGATTATTGTCCAAAATAGTTAATAAATTCCACTATTTGTTACTTTATAATTGATAAATCTAATTTTAGAAGACTGAGTTTTGAAATAGTTATTCTCAGATTTTTTTGGAAAATATTATAAAAATTACATTAGGAAAAGAGTTTTTTTAACTTCAGCAAAAGTATAGCCAATCCCTGTCCCAAATAGACAATCAAATAAGAGCTGAAGACTTATTAAAAACAAAATAAATTGAAAAAACAAAATAAACAGACATAGTGTCTATTTTATTGTAAATTAGCTATAATTAAGTAATTGAAATCAATCTCCTACAAAAAATTCTTTAAAAAAGAGATGATACCAGTTTTTTTCTTCTTAAAGTTGACGAGTTTGACGAGCGATAAAAGTCCAGTTCCCATCACTGACCAGTCGGCTGCGTTTTCTTCAGCAATTGACAAAGTGGTAATAATTCGCTCCTTCATTTCTTTGACAAATAAAATCAAGAAAATTACCAAAGCCAAAACCGCGAAACAAACGATAATAAAAAGCAAAAGTGCTAAATTAAACAAGAATTCATTAGGACCAGAAATTTGTTGGACAGGAAAACCTTGTAAAGTATTTTGCATATTAGAATGTGATAATTTGAAAAGTGGTTGAAAAGTAGTTTCTAGTTGAAATAAGCTTGAAATAGATTTTGTAAATTGTAATTTTTTTCTACAAATAGCTGTTTGGATATGACTTATATAGTAAAATCTATTTTTTTTATTTTGGCAAGCTTTTTAGGTGGAACTTTTGGTTAAAACTTTAAAAATTGGCAGAAAGTTAGTTGGAAAAACTGCTACTGTGTTTGGGGATTATTGTGTATATTTCTTTTTTCCATTTTTTTGGTGGTCTTTGAAAAAATAAAATTGCCTTGTAATAGCAAAAAAGTCTTATTCTCAAAATTTTTACTGGACAAGAAAATAAAAAGTATTTTAGATAAAGTTGTCTAACTTATTATTCTTTTTTTGGTAATATTTTAGGCTAAATTAAATTTGTTTTTAATGTAACTTAATCCTGTCTTAATTTAGTCGTAATTTTTTTATTTCAACTTTCAATTAAATTAGCTTCAGATTAAAATCAATTAAATGGCAATTTTGTTTATCGCTTTTTAGCATTTTTTCGTTTTTTCGCAACCAATTATTATGTCCAATTTCCAATCCGACGACAAGTTCAAACTTTATGTTAGTAATTTAAGTCGTTTTTTTAGCCCAGAACTTATCAAAACTAATTTGGAACTTTGGTTTTCAGAGCTGGGTACTATCGTAGATATTTATGTTCCTAAAGCAAAACCTATGGACGACAGCTACGCTAACGATCGCTACTCTCGATCCGACAGCAACCAATCTCGTGGCTTCGCTTTTGTTACTATGAGCAACCAAGCAGAATGTGACGCTATTATTGAAAAATTCAATGGTACTGTTCAAGCTATTGTTGACCCTGAAGATATGAACATGGTTGACAAATACCCTCGTGAAGTTCGTATTGTGATGGCTCGCCCACAAGAACCACGCAACAACATTTCTAACTTTAGCCGTGGAGACAACAACAAAGGTTACGCCAAAAGTGGTTGTAATAACTACAACAACGACGAAGCTGAATATTAGTTTTTGACTAGTCCAAAGTTTTGAATTTAACCTCTATTTTTTAGGGGTTTTATTTTTTTGGTCAAAATAACTTTTAGCACCCATTTTCTTTACCAAGATATGTGGAATTAAAAAATGCTTAAAATAGCTAAAAAATAATTTTCGTTAAAGTTATAGCCAATCCCTATTAAACCTTTACACTCATACAGTTAATTTGGATACATAAATTCTCTATAAAATCAACAGAATAATCGTAAAAACTTCTCAGCCTTTGCTTCAATTCGTGCCATTTATGTTC
>JBIIDY010000164.1:0-3035 GCA_044238065.1 Limisphaerales bacterium
CCGAAGGGGTGGACTGCGAAGCAGGACGGGGTGTTTTATTATTTTGTAAAATGGTATAAACTTGGGTATAAATGGCGAAATTCTAGTGTTTTTACTCTAAACTTTATTCGTTTAGTTTTGTGGGATTGTGAATACTTTTTTTATGATTTGAAAATACTGAATAATTAACTTTTCACTTCAATCAACTTTCCACTTTCTACATTTCCAAACCCTACAGCCCCACTGCTTCATTTCGTTTCAAACCCATTTTAAAAACCAATTTAGCGAGGAAATAGAGAACAAAACACCAAGCCAAACCGCCGAGAAAGACATAAAATATTTCTAAATTTGTGTATTTCCCGAGATATATCTGAGTGGGATGATAAAAACAAATAGAAAAAGGTAGATAAATTAAAAAACTACCCAAAAAAGGAACTTGATTGAGTGGGATAAAAAGTCCTATAAAAATATTTAAAATTTGCTGAATAACTTCTGTCAAATGACTAAAATCTCGTTTGTCATTGATAAAAAAAGCAATAGAGCCAATTAATATCGCGGTAAAAAAATTGATACAAAAAACCAAAGGTAAAAACGGCAATAAAAACAAAAAATTAAAACTGAGTGGTATTTTAACAACATAAAAATTGAATAACAATGCTACTATAAAAATAGTTACAGTACTCATAATATTACGATACAATCTAGCCCCCAAACTTTGGAAAAAGTAAATCTTAAAAATTGAGTTTGGTAGTAATAAAATATTATTTAGCGAGCCAAAAATAATATCAGAGCCAATTCTGCCATACCAAAAATTACTTATTAAAAAGTTAAAAACTCTTCCAGTAAGTAAATAAATTACATTCTGCACAGAATTTAGTGACCAAATATAAATCCAAAGACTATTGGAAATAAAAATTTGAAATTGTAAAATCAAATCAGCAAAGCTACTAGCTCCAGTTTTTGCCCATTCGTATTTAAAAGCATACCACCACTTATAATTCTTGCCTAAAAATTTCTGGAGAAAAGTGGGTTTGTAGGTTGAGCTTTCGGTCATAAAGTTAAAATTTGTTAATTTTTTTAAAGTCCCACCGCTTCATTCCTTTTCAGTCCCATTTTGAAAACCAATTTAGCGAGGAAATAGAGTACGGCACACCAAGCCAGCCCGCCGAGAAAGACATAAAATATTTCTAAATTTGTGTACTTTCCAAGATAAATCTGCATCGGGTGGTGGAGAATATAACTGGTTGGTAAAAATTGGAGAAAACTGGAATACAAAATAGTGTATTTACTACTAGAAAGATAAAAATTTATAACCTCCAAAGCCTGTGCGGGACTGTGTTTTAGGTATCCTGTAAAAACTCTATAAAATTCCAAAAGTGTTCTGTCGGACAAAAATAATTGCTTATTTTCAAACATTTTATCAGGACTAGAAATATGAAAAGGACTATTTACATCACTCAAATAAATTAAAATATTAGTGTCCAAAAGTACTTTTTTAGTCATATTTACCGTTGTATAAATCTTCTCTGGAGAAGGTTGTGTTTTCATCGTGCTTGAAATCGGATTTAAAAACTGGCGGTTTAATGTTATTTTCTTGTTTCGGCACAGTGATTTGCATCACGATTTTACCATTATGTTTGACCAAGACTGTAATTCCCTGAGACACCATCTCACGAACTTTAGCTGGATTTTTTAGTAAAAAAGTTGTTGTGATGACTTTAGACATATAATTAAAATTATCTGATTACAAAATAGGATAATAATATATGATTGTCAAGTAGGATAAATTCCCAGCCTTTCCAAACCCTAAAGCCCCACCGCTTCATTTTTTTTCAAGCCTAATTTGAACACCGGTTTTGCCAGAAAATAGAGGACAAAACACCAGACAATTCCGCCGAGAATATCAACCAAATAATGCTGTTTAATCAAAACTGTAGAAATTATTACCAAAAAAATAAATAAATATACAAAAAAGTAGTTTTTACTTTCTTTCAGATACCAACCACACAAAAGACTATCAATTACATGTAGACTTGGAAAAGCATTATACGGATTGTCATTTTGATAAACCAAAGTTTGAACTAAATTATCAAAAAAACCTGAATTTATCAACGGTCTTTGAACTTCGGTTTGGAATATTAAATAAATAAAATTAGCAAAAATTTGAGAAACTAAAAATAAAATCAAAAATATTTGACTTCTCTTGTTTAATTTAAAAATGGCTTCAATCAGACAAAAACCTACGAATGGTAAATATAAAAGATACGGAATAACAAAAATTGGCACAAAAGGAATCAGGTCATCCAAACTAAATTTGAGAGTGTGAATATTTTCCGTGGCTTTATTGGTTAGCTTGTAAAAATATAAACTTAGTAAAATAACTAAAAACCAAGTTATTCGTGCTAACCACCACTTATAATTTCTTCCCAAAAATTTCTGGAGAAAAGTGGGTTTGTAGGTTAAGTTTTCGGTCATAAAGTTTAATTTTCGTATTTTACAAATCTAATTCTAATAAAACTGGGCAGTGATCGCTACCCAAAACTTGGTCCAAGATTTCGGCTTTTTGGATTTGTTTTTTCAGATTTTTGTCAACCAAAAAATAGTCAATTCTCCAGCCGACATTACGACTTCTAGCTCTAGTTATCTGATCCCAATAAGTGTATTTGTCTGCAGTTTCGGGGTAAAAATAGCGAAAAGAATCTATCAAATCCAATTTATCTTTTTTGTTTAAAGAATTGTAAATTTCCTCGCTCGCTTGAGTATAATTTTCATAAAATTTGTTTTCATCGTACCATTTTTTTATTTCTGGAGAGAGGTCAATCAAAAGTCCAATTGATAATCTTTCCTCCGGCAGACAACCTGTAGTTTTACGGTTTTGTTTCGGACGGGCTAGATCAATATCCCAAACAGTGGTATTCAAATCTCCGGTTAAAATTAAATTGTAACCTTCATTCTGAAGCCTTTTTCCCAAAATCACAATTTGCTGATAAAATTCTAATTTGTAATCAATTCTACCCTGTCCCCGCCCGCCTTGCGGATAATAGCCGTTAATTAAA
>JBIIDY010000165.1:0-2944 GCA_044238065.1 Limisphaerales bacterium
AAATTATCTGGCACAATCCGGATTTATTTAATTCGCTGTATCAAAATGATCTAAACACGGCATCACAATATATGCAAAAAGAAATCTATCAATGGTTTTTGAAACTGGCTAAAAACAAAGGAGAAAATCAACTTTTGGAAAAAAAAGATTGGGATGAAATTAATCAAGCGAAATTTTTGAGATTTTTAAAAAAACTACAATCGGAGCAAAAAACTAAATTGGAAGCCGATATTTTGGAAATTTTGAGACCTGATAATTTGCAAAGTATTACCGAACTTAAAGTCGGAGATGAATTTTTGATTTTCATCCAAAAGAAAGCCGAGAAAATGTATAATCCGATAGCCACAAATTGGTTTTTCGTGGAGTGAGGAAATTTTGATTGAACTAAGTTTTAAAAAATATTTATACGAAAATTGTTTGCCAAAAACCCTAAAATTTGTTTGAGTAAATTATAATCAAAAAAATGTCATTCAAGAACCCTATTTCTACCAAATTTAATTTTACCAAGAAAAATATTTTAATTTTTACACTTGCAGTCACGGGATTTATTTTTGTAATTATTTTATTAATCAGTATATATTTTATTTTTACTGTAGGTTTAGGTATTTCTATGGCATTAGCAAATCCAAAATCTCCACTGCGAGAAGTTGCCGACGAAGCTGGTAAATATGCCAAAGATGAAAAATTTAGAGAATCTGTTCTTTTACCTCAAAACGAAATAACTTCAACTACAATTAATAGCATTTCATCATTGGAAACTGAAATAATTCCCTTGTTGAAAGAGAAACAGATAAAATATTTTGATTATGATTTATTAGGTTGCAAAAAAATATCTGTTAATGGAATTATATATGAGGAAAAAAATGAGGAAATATATAGTGATTGTAAAAATTATGATTTGTATAAAGATATGACAAATACTGAAGTTGCGGGTTATTTTGATAAAATAAATAGTTTTAATATAGTTAAAATAGATTTTATTAATGTTGGAAGTGATAATGTAAAAAACTACGATAATATTTGTTTTACTTTTTCGCAGTATATTAGAACAGAAGATATTTGTTATATAACTGACCAAAACTCTATTGAAAGTTTTTATAAACAAATTCAGGGAAATTGGTATTATGAAAGTTATTAATAGACTAAAATAAAGGTTTTTTTCCTGTTCGTGAACTTAGTTATTTATGTTAGATTCAAATTAGACTAATTATAATAACTACTTTCTGCAACAAAAACCCTACCCCACCACCACAACTTCCACCTCGCCGTTTCCACCCAACCCATCTTCATCCACGACTTCACAACTGACCAGATATTCGCCTTTTTTGAGATTTTTATTCAAGCTATTTTCAGTTGTCAAACTTTCGCTTTCCACGATTTCCCCAGTTTTTTTGTCTTTGATAAGCCTTTTAAACTAGGTTTTGATTTATTTTATTGACAACTTTCAAAACTTTATGTAAAATTTGTTTAATAGGAAAGGGTACAGTTGAGCTAGTCTCATCAATCCCTCCACTCCCTTCGGGGAGATATTTTTTTGGTTAATTTTGGTAATTCTTCACAAATATAAGTCAAAAATAAGTCAAAAATAAGTCAAAAATAAGTCAAAAATAAGTCAAAAATAAGTCAAAAATAAGTCAAAAAACCTTCTTTTTTTGGTAAATCTATCAAATGAAAGCATTTTTGAAGTCGCTATTTTGGAAGGCGAGATAATTTTTACAAATTGTTTTTGTTTTTCAAAAAATCTAATCAAAGGCACAAAATCTCCATGCCCGCTCAATAAAACCAAACCAAATTTTTCCACCAAAAAATAATCTGTCAGGCATTTGACAATCAAATCCGCATCTACATTCACTTTGTGCGAGCCGTCATTTCTGCCATTTCCCACTCCCGAAGAAAAAATCATTTCATAACCAATCTTTTTTAAATTTTCAAAAAACTGAAGACGAAGCGAATAATTAGAATATTTTGAGCAATAATAGACTTTTTTGACTTTGTGTTTGGTTGTAAGGTAATCAAACAATTCTTGATATAAAATTTCCAAATCTTGTATTTTTAATCCAGTTTCTATATTTTGTCCGTCAATAAAAGCATAATTTTCAGGTGTTTTATTTGTATTAGTCAGCAAATTATCGCTGGATCTGTTTGTGTTCATATTTCCTAACTTCTAAAAAAGTTGAGTTTTTGTCAATTTTAATTGTTGAAATGCTAATTTTATCTTAAATTAAACTATTTTTTATAAATATCTTGACAACAGTGTATTTTTATTTTATAATATTCTTAGTTATCTAAATAGCTACTGCTTTTAGCTTTTAGACCAGTGAACTGCCCCCGACGGGGGGTATTTTTTGTTTTAGCTCAATTTTTGACTGCAGATTTTCCAGACTCAAGAAACCAAAATTTTGCATCAATTTATAATTACTATTATTTTGACTTCCAACAACCAAAACATTTTTCTTGAAATTATTTTTCAAATCGCTCAAAACATACTCAAAATCGCCATCACCAGAAATTAGTACAAAAGTCTCTAAATAAGGAATGCTCTTGCACATTTCCCAAGTTAATTCCACATCCATATTTCCTTTGTGATTACCAGCAACAAGATGAAGCGGTTTGGTAAAAAGATAAAAACTTTTTTTAGACAGAAAATAATTGTGTTTGGTTTGTGCTGGGTTTTTTGGATCAAAAGCGGTGAAATAACTAAACTTGGTTTTTTTGGGAAACAGTCCTTTGAATTTTAGCCAGTCAATTTTCCATTTCATATTTTTTTGGGTAAAAAAGACATTTCCCGCATCAATAAAAACTCCGATAGGCTGTGGTAATTTTTGTAAAATTGGCAAATTATCGTCGAGGTAGAGAGTGTTCATATTTCCTAACTTCTAAAAAACTTGAGTTTTTGTCAATTTAAAATTGTTGGAATGTTAATTTTTATGTAATAACATATAAA
>JBIIDY010000166.1:0-2943 GCA_044238065.1 Limisphaerales bacterium
AGCAAAGGTTGAGAAGTTTTTACGATTATTCTGTTGATTTTATAGAGAATTTATGTATCCAAATTAACTGTATGAGTGTAAAGGTTTAATAGGGATTGGCTATATTATTAACTTTGATATTATGACCAAAAAATTATTAATAAATTTCATCGCTTACTGCTTCATAATTGATAAGACTAATTTCTATAAACCCAAATTTTAAAACTTCTTGGGAGTTTTGAGCCTTAAACATTGTTTTTAGTAATTTGAAAGTAACAATATCATTGCTTTTGATATAACTGGAAATATGTTTTCGTAATTTTTCAGGAATGATTTAAATATCTTTTTATCCAGTAATCATAAATGATTTTGTTGGTTGAATTTATAACTACTCGCCCATTTTTGGATTTGGTAATTTTTGGTCAGTTAAGTTTTGTTTTAATAATTTGGAAGAAATAATAGAAAATCTAGAAATTGAACGAAGTCTCACTCAGTTATAAATTTTTAAGGGTTGAAGGAAGATTATATTGTTTTTTTGCTCCAAAAGAATTGATGAAAAAATTGGACAATTTATAATTTTGGGAATGGTAAAATCATTGTTTTGATCGTTTTAGTGCTGGGTTATTATGAGCATTTTGGTTAATGATTTAATTCACGCAGATCTATTTTTAGTCTTGAAAAAACCTGTTAAATTAGATTTATTTTTTTTGGAATTTTTAGAAGAAATTTTTTAAGTGGAATACAAAATAACCAATTTTAAAACTATCATTTTCTTCTGTTTTAAAGTGTTCTTTTAGACAAATTATTCTAAGTATAATTTTTTCTTGACTATTTTAAAAAAATAGAAAACAATGGGGTTAGCTTAACTAATTGGTTAAAACTTGACAACAATTAATTATTAATTTAATGCTTATTACATTTTTTTCTAAAAATAACATTTTACAATTTTTTTTAACTGATCTTTAAAAATCAATTATTTTATATTCAGCTCTTTTAAAACAACCATCAATTTTCCATCAATTTTTAGTTATGTCTAAAACTTACTTCAATTTACAAAAAATAGATTTTATGAGGGTTTTACTAGCTTCATTAGCATTTTTGGCTTTTTTCTCTAACTTTAATTCTCAAATCTCAGTCAATACGTGTGGCCCTACTAATACAGGCTCTTCTTGTACAGTAACCGGTGGATCTACGACAACTTTGAGAAGGCTAAGAATACTAAGCGGACGTTTTGGAGATGGAGTTCGTTTGACTGATCCATATGATTGTGGTGGGGATAGGATTTATGGAAGTGTGGAAGGTGGGGTTATGCCATACACTTTGACTTTGAGACTTGAAGGTTCGAACGGTCGTATCTTGAATAAAGATGTAATAGTTAACGCTAATGGTCAAGATTGGCATTCTCCGGTTAGTTATGATTCTTCCAGCCCAGACTATGTTCCTACTGGCAATTACAGAATAACTTCAAGTGTTGTTGACGATACTGGGGCAACTGATACTTTTACCTATACTGCTTTTATTAGGTCGGGTGCAGATTGTTTGACTTCAAATAATAATAACAGCACAAACCTAACTTTAAACATTACCGGACAAAATACTGATCAAAATAATTCACAAAACGGTGGTGATGCTATCAAAGTTGTTCGCACTTACCTACTAAGAACTGGTGGCATAGCACAAGAAAATCCAGTTTTATTTTCATCTTCTGTTTTATTGATGGCACATGGGGCTTCTCTTCTATTTATCAAAAAACCAAAGAAAATCTATCGCTAATACTAGAATGCAAATCTTAAAATGACTGTTTCTTGACTTTTTATAGAAATTTTTGCTTTAAAACTTAGTGATATTTTTAGTAAAAAAGTGGTTTTTTTAATTTAAAAATTTTTGTGAATATACTTGTGAATTATGGCTAATAAAATATTTTTTAGAGGTGTGGAGTGGATTTTTGCCAAAGCTTTGAGTTTTGTTTTGATAGTACTCGGTTTTACTATTTTTATAATCGCTAAAGGTGGAAGTTTAGTTTTAGATTTGTGGAATTTGTTACAGTTTATAACAATTATTTGGATTTTGTACGAACTGTTTGGATTTATCTTTTTTCAGATTTTTCGCTTCTTTATTCGTATTTACAAGCCATCACAACCTGAAACATTAGTAAACACCCCCAAATCAGAAGAAAAAACTACAGCTAACTAATAATAAAAAATAATTTAAAAAATAAAGTTTAGATTATTATTAGGCAATTTTTAATTCCACTTTGTGACAAATTAACGAAAATTAATTTTTAGAAAACTTATGATTTGCTTATGATTTTTCTTGCCTCTGATCATGCTGGTTACAATCTTGCTGAAAAACTTTTTGAATTGTGGAATGATTGTTTTGAACTGGAAAAGGATGGTGGTAAAAGTGTTAATTTGGAGATGAATTTTTTGACATCAAAACTTGATTTGACTGATGATTACCCAGATATTGCTAACAGTTTAGCCCAAAATTTGAAAAATACTGAAGAAAATAATTTGGAACATTTACCAAAAACAATAAATAACCTAAACTCTCATTTAGAACATTCTGGTATTGCCATTTGTGGAACTGGTGTTGGTATTTGTATGGCTTTGAATCGTTTTGATTTTATCCGAGCGGGTTGTGTTATACATTGCGATTATCACAATTTGGAGCAAAATTTAGAAATTGTCAGACTAATGAGAACTCATAATAATGCCAATGTTTTGTGTTTGTCAGGAAAAATAGATCCAGGAATTGCTTTATCACTTTGCAAAAAATTTGTAGAGACCAAATTCAGTCAAGAAACCAGACACCTTAGAAGAATTAAAAAACTAGAAAATATGGAAAAATAGCCTAAATTAAGGTTAATTAAAAATCTAATTTTTAGGTATTCGCAAATTTATATCTTTAGCTCCCTATTTGATATATTTGTTACCATTTATGTTGCCATCAAATCTATATTTT
>JBIIDY010000044.1:0-10557 GCA_044238065.1 Limisphaerales bacterium
GCCAAAAATCTAAAGTAGGTCTGGAAATTCCAAAAATTTTACAGATGTTTAATTTTGAAGAAATTGGTGTTTTATTTGAGTTGTTTTGTTTGAAAAAAGTAATGACTTTTAACCTCAAATCGTTGCTATAGCGAGACATATTTAAACTGTAGAAAATATTTTACTTTTTGTAAAGGTTTAATAGGGATTGGCTATAACTACTTTTTTTTGAGAATTTTCTTTAATAGACATATTTTTTTAATTTAAATTTTCTGAAACCCAAATTTTTTATAAAAGTCATTTTTAAAGTAGAAATAATTAAAAAATTAACCAAAAAATTAACCAAAAAATGATCAAAACATATTTATTACCTTAGAAAGTTCTTTTTAAGAAATGCTGAAACTGGCAAAGAAAATGTCTCACCTATCAAATAATAATGCCAACTTACACGAGTTCCCAGTAGCCTTCGGAAAGTGGAATTGGGCCATCTGGCTCGCCATCCAAACAAATATCACAAATAGGGAAAACTTCCCCAGCCAAAAAGTCGCCGATAAAACCACAATCTCTACAAAGGTAAGAACCATTTTCTGGTACAACTTGTCCCCATCGCCAGTAATTATCATCACTTTCCAGATTATAATAATTGTTAGCAAAAGACTGAGCGACTTCAACCCAATCAAACTTTACTTCTGGCTTTTCTCGGTGAGTCAAATAAATAAAATAGTTTTTATCATCATTTTTGGTGAAAATCAAGCTGTTATCACTAACTTTTGGAATTTCACTTTTGGTTTCAGGATTTTGCTGTAATTCTGGAAGAGTCTCACTGATCACAAATTCAAAATTATCATATTTTTTGGAGCTGTATTTGCCAATCAAAGCAGGGTCAGTACTCACCAAAAAAACTACCACTTTACCAAGATTATCTTTATTGATAGACATGTTTTTTTAAGATTAAATTTTAAATTTTTTTATGTTTGATTATTTTGGAAAAAAATTCTTAATAAGACAAAAAACCATATTAGACAAATTTTTGGTAATTTATTTTTTAATATTCTAACTGGTAGAAAAATTCTGAAAATTGATTTTTAAAACCAAAAATATCTTGAAATTTTTTAAACATGGTTTTTTAATGATTTCAGATTTTGAATTTAGATTTGAATATTAAACCATAATTTACCCGAAATTTGAACTATTTTTTGACAATTTTATCTATTTTTTCAACTTCTACTGGTTCTTTTACGGCAGTTTCACCACGCAGAATTTTGGTAACTTTCAAGGCAAGTCTAGATTTTTTGCGATCAGCTTTATTGCGGTGGATAAGGTTGGATTTAACCGCTTTATCAAGAGCAGAAAAAGCTTTGCTAAGAGTAGCCTGGTAACTAGAAGGGTCTATTTCTAGAGCTTTGCGAAACTCTTTAAGACTATTTTTAATTTTGTATTTAGCGATCAAATTATACTGTCTCTTGCGAGAACTAGAACGAAGGGCTTTTTTTGCAGATTGAGTGTTTGGCATAATCAAGTTTTAGGTTAATTTATCAAAGTTAAAGTAGTTAATTTTAAGCTGTTGGGAGTTTTATTTTTGGTTAAATTTTAAATTGTATTAAATTAAATTAAGTAGAAATCTATAAAATAAATTCTAAAATATTCTATGTTGAAATTATTGTAATTTTGGAGCGGATGAGGGGAATCGAACCCCTGTCTCAACCTTGGCAAGGTCGTGTTCTACCATTGAACCACACCCGCAACTAAAATGTTAAAAAACTTTGTCAACAAAAACATAAAAATTAAAATCTCTAATTTTGTCAAGTAATTTTTAGTTACCCTATTTTTTGGCTCTATTGAATTTTGGTTTTTTTCAATTTCTGAAGTTTTTGATTTGCAATTTTCACGATTATTTTAGCTAATTTGATGTTTCTTTGTTTATCATAAAAATAAGAGCTGGAGAGGGATTTTACCCAAAAGGTTGACTAAAAATTATTTTTAATTTAGCAATTAGTTAGTTTTTTTTTGACTATTTTGCAAAGCGGTCTCGGTTTTATCTCAAATTTACCAATATATTTTATGCGACTTTCACACAATTTTACCAAAACAACCAAAGATATCCCAAGTGACGAAACTAGTAAAAATGCTCAACTTTTGATCCGAGCCGGTTTTGTTCATAAGGCGATGGCTGGAGTTTATGCTTATTTACCGCTGGGCTTGCGAGTTTTGAATAAAATTGAAAATATAGTTCGCAAACATTTAAATGAAATTGGTGGGCAAGAAATTTTGATGAATAGTCTGCACCCGAAAAGCTGGTGGGAAACGACTGATAGATGGGATGCGGAGAAAGTTGATGTTTTGTTTCGTTTAGAAAGTCAGACCAAAAGTCAATACGCTTTGGCGTGTAGTCACGAGGAGCAAGTTGTGCCAATTGCCAAGAGTTTTTTGGGTAGTTATAAAGATTTACCGATTTTCAGGCTGGGTAGTGACCAATATTACAAAAGTTATTTGATGGGAGTGGAAGTTTTGACTGTGGAGCAATTAGCTAGTTTTGGAGGAATTATTCACGAGGAAACGGAAAAAGGTAGCTACAAACTCTTTATTCCCAAAGATAAATTGACGGAGTATATTCAATATTTAGAGCAAAATTTGAAAGTAGGTTTTTGGAACGAGGTGGTAGCTGGCTCTGACATTCAGTTTTTATTTAAAATTTCTGAAACTAAAATTAAACAGTTTAAATTAAACTTAGAATCTTCTGTGGAAATATACAAACTGTGGCAAGAATTTTTGAAAGAAGAAATAAAACCTTTGAACAGTCAAGAAGCTTTGGACTTTATTTTAAAAGACTTTCAAGGATCTGGAGCAGGCGGTTTTTATCAAGATTTTGTGGAAGGCTCAACGGACAAACCCAATTTTACAAACCCAAAAGAAGAATATTTATTTGAATTTGAAGAGGAAATTACCCAAAGCTTTGACCGCACTCAAGAAAGATATGCTACCCACTGTTTTATTTTTAATCCTAAGCTTGGCAAATATTTGGTGACTGATGACCCACTGAAAGTTTGTAGTTTATATGAAAATTACTTGGTTGGCGGCAAAATTGAAACTGGAGAAAACCCACAAGAGGCTTTGGTGCGAGAGATTAAAGAAGAAACTGGTATTGGCAAAGAAAATTTAACTAAAATTAAGCCTTTGGGTAAAATTAAACAGACTTTTTTGGCCCCAGCTTTTAAGGATTTGACTGCTCTCAAAAGAACCCTTATTTCTGAAATGTTTTATGTAGAAACTGACTTTGAGTTAGACGTTTTTGCTGATCCTCACAAGAAAGAGTCGCAAGAATACTCCATTTGGCGAACCAAAGAAGAAATTTACTCCAGTATTTTGCCTGGTTTTGCCTGGATTTTGGATAATTTAGATAATTTAAGAAAGCAACAAAATCTCCTTCCTCGAGAAAAATCAACTCAAACTCAATTTCCAGTAGCAATTTATCAAGTTCAAACCAAATTTCGTGATGAATTAAGGTCAAAATCTGGAATTATGAGAGGTAGAGAGTTTCGTATGAAAGATATGTATGATTTTCATATTACGCAAGAATCAGCTGACAATTATTATGAATTAGTCAAAAAAACATATTTCAAAATTTATGCTGAAATGGGACTTGAGGCTTTTGCTGTCCATGCTAGCGGTGGAATGTTCACTGGTAATGATAGTCATGAATTTCAAGTAATTTGTGAAGCTGGTGAAGATGAAATTTTTTATAATAAAGAAGGTTTTGCTGTAAATAGTGAAATTTTGGAAGAATTAAAAGCTAAAAATCAACAAATTCCAGAAAATTTACAAAAAGCAAAGTCTGCAGAAGTTGGTAACATTTTTAAACTTGGAGATAAATATAGCAAGGCTTTTGATCTAAAAATCGTGGATCAAAATAACAAGCAAATTATTCCAATTATGAATTGCCACGGAATTGGTACTAGTCGCTGTATGGGAGTAATTGCCGAGATTTATAGCGATGAAAAAGGTTTAAAATGGCCAGAAAGTGTCGCTCCGTTCAAATTTCACCTGATTACTCATCTAGATAAAGATGTAAAAGTAAATGAAAAAATCTTGGACAAGGCAAATAAAATCTACCAAAATCAAATCAAAATTGTTGGTAAAAACGAGAATTTCAAACTGGTAGATCCTGAAAATTTGGATGATATTACTAATTTTACTTTGAGTGATTTGGAGTCGGGAGCTGGCGAGCTTTTGTGGGATGATCGCAGCGGCGTTTCTTTGGGAGAAAAGTTTAAAGATGCGGATTTGATTGGTTGTCCATTCCAGATTATCATTTCCAAAAAAAGCCTAGAAAATGGTGGAATTGAAATCAAAAAACGAGAAAATGGACAAAGTTGGCTGATTAAGATTTAAAAATTCAAAACACGAAAAAAAATGGGTTGAGAAAACGTGTTGCTGCAGCTGAAGTATGTTTTGACGATAAAATTTCCCTCTTGAGGGGTGAACGCTGAAAGCGGACGGGGTGTTCTATGGTATTGGGTTTTACCAAAAGTTCCACAATTTCCACCAACTTTTCGTACCGCCCCGAAAAACAGTCCAGTTTGGAATAGTTTAGAATTTTTCTAGAAAGTTTGAGCTAAATTTGACTTAATCGTTAAAAAGTTTTAGAGTTATTTCAATATCATAAACACAACTTTTTTCCCAACATATCCTAAATTTTATCACAGTTTTTATGTTTTTTTGGCTTTACGCTCTAATTTTAACCAATGTATTTTGTTATTTTTTACCTTTTTTGGTTCGTTTTGGCAGTGGCGGATCAAGCAGTTTTTCCACTTTTCAGATGATGTTTTGGAAAAGCAACTTTCAAATTAAAGCTGGCGAGTATTACAGACTTTTAACATCCACTTTTTTGCACGGTGATGAGATGCATTTATTGATAAATATGTGGAGTTTGTGGAGCATTGGGCAAGTCTCTATCATCGCTTTTGGACAGACTGGTTTTGCTTTGATCTACTTTTTGTCAGCTTTAGGAGGCTCCCTTGCCAGTTTTATATTCAATCCAAGTCCCAGCGTAGGAGCCAGTGGGGCAATTTTTGGTTTAGTGGGGGCTCTTTTGGCTTTGGGAATCCAAACTTCTAGCTACTCTCTTATCAACAGTATTCTTATTAATATCGCAGTTAACGCCATTTTTGCCTTTTTACCTGGCAGCCGACTTGATAATTGGGGACATCTTGGTGGTTTGGTTACTGGATTTACAGTAGCTTTTTTGATAGTGGCTTTTCGGACTGGAATTATGCTCTAAAATAAGCTAAAAGTAGTGTTGAACTGATTTTTTACAAATCACAAATCAAAACACCTGACCCCTATTTAACAAGGGGTTTTATTTTTTTCCAGTTCCAAATCAGAGTTAACAAAACTTATCTATCTATTTGCCAAGCAGTTTGAAATTTTTCACACCATTGCGGGCTTGTTTGTCATTGCGAATGAGTGTATAGGTGAGGGAACGAAGTGGATAAGCAGTAGCGAATGTGGAAGGAACGACCAGACCAAGTACAGGAGCAACGCGACTAGGCGAACACAGTGAACAGAAGTGCAGCGAAACAGACCAAACGAAACAGAGTGCAGCGAAGCAATCTTTTTTAGCTTTACGACATTTTACCATAAGATCAGTTCATTTCATTTGTGATGACCCTGACCTCGTTCTTTTAATTTTCCAAAATTTAAGCTGCTGAGATTTACAAACTTTTTTCAAATTAAAAAGTACAAGTTAATGCTGTTTTTGGGTATAATGATGGAATTTTAGTAATTTTGGCAGATATATTTTTCACCTACAATTATTCTTTAAAGGAAGGTTTAAGGAAAAAATGATAACTTAAATAGCTAATAAATTCCACGATTTGTAGCTTGATAATTGACAAAAATTAAATTTTACAACTCCAGACTTTGGGTTAGCTATTTTTTGGTAATTTTAGCTTTAGATGTATAGCCGATTTCTATAGCAACTTTACGAAAAAGTAAAAATCCGTGAAATGTTAAATTGCCCAATTTATCAGTAAATTACAAAGAACAATGGAAAGTTTATATTTTCAAGCCGACTAAAAAAATGTAAAGGTTTAATACGGATTAGCTATAATGTTTTCAGTAATTTGAAAAAAAATAATTCTTAAATTCCCAATCAAATTGGCAGCGAAAATTATAAAGAAAATTATAAATTTTTAACTGAAATTGTGTGAGTTTTATGCTCAAAAAACTGTGTTTAAACTATTTTTTAGCGATAAAAATTCCAAAAAAATATGAATAAGTTTAGCTTGTCAATTACTTGGATTACCTTTATTCCATTCAACTAATTGTTTCAGTTCTACAGGTATTAATAGTATTGTCAAAAATGTATTCAAGACATGGGTTAATAATTTTATTATTTTTCAATTCCAGTGGTTTTGACTTGAAATAAATTTTATCAAATATTCTCAAAAAAATTAAGGCTTAAAAGTAATGTTCAAATCAGCAATGCCGTAATTATCTTCACTAACTGTGACTTTGGCAGGCCCTGAGCTAAAATCTGCCAAACTAACTCCGCAAACATAATTTTGAGATAGTGAAAAACTTTGACAACTGGTTGACTTATTCCCTTGCGTGATGGTCAAGACTGGAGCTTTTGGTAATGTTTGAGAGACTTCTACAGACAAAATTGCCGAGCCTTCTCTTACAGATAAATTGGTTGGTGGTTGAATTGTGCCAGTAACTTTCCCGCTTGATTGGCTGTTTGATTGGTTGTTTGGTTGGCTAGCACTTTGAGAATTACGGTTTTCAAAATCTCGTGGAGTTCCAGATTTGCCCCCAGCTAGAACAACATTGCTGATAGTTTGGTTACTGGTGGTGCCACTACTGTCTTCAGTTTCCAGACTAATTGTAACTTTATCACCTTGTATCAAATCCAAATTCTTGGCAACATCTTCTGCCATAACGGATAGAGTGATTTCGGGCGTACCGTCTTTATTCTCATAATTTTTGACAGTTTGGCCGTTGACTTTGATATAGGCCTTGACAATTTTTTTACTACTGGTTGGGGATTTGAAAGTGGCTTTGATTTCACCCACATTGGTTGAACCGTTTTGAATGTTATTATCATTTTTAATTTCAGGGGTTTTGCCCTTATCGGCTATTTGATCTTGATCAGATTTTTCAACAAGTCCACAACCAGAGCGGTAAAGTTCGACATCTTTGCCAGTTTCAGGATCTTTTTTGACATAAAGTGTTTGTTCCTTTGGAGCAGCTAAAGTTTCAGTCCAACCCTTAGCATCCGGGAATTCACCTATCATTTCGGTACACAATTTTTCCTCAATATTCTCTGGCAAAGTCTTGCCTTCCACAGCTAATTTCCCATCTAATTTGTTGAATTTAACATTTTTGGTGACAACGCTAGATCTATTTTGAAAAATATTTTGAGTTCTGGGATCATATTCTGGGCGAGAAATTCTACCACCTGCTTCTTGTAAAGCCCTGATTTGCTTATCATTCAACCATTCCAAAACCCCATCTCCCCCGATCAAAAAGCCAGTTTGCGGGTCAAGAGCAACCTGTTTCAGACCTTCCGTAGAAAAATTTTGAACCTTGCGATCGGTGTGAAGCATCTGCTGAATTTCGTTCCACATCGGCAAAGCCAAGTTTGAAGCCTGAACATTGGCTGCCATTTCCCCATTATCAGTACGACCTGCCCAAACAGTAGTTGTGAAAAGTGGAGAGCCGCCGACCATCCAAGTATCTCTATTGCCGTCAGTAGTTCCAGTTTTGCCAGCCAGTTTCCAGTTTCTGATTGTAAAAAGGTTTTGAAATTGTCCAAATTCCACACGGTTTTGATCTGCCATTACTTGAGCGATTTGACGAGCCACAGTTGGTTCAATTTTTTTGTCAACTTTGGGGTAGAGTAGGTTACGATTTTCTGGGGTAAAAAGATCAACTCCATTTTTGTCTGTAATACTTTTGAAAGGGGTGGCGGTAGAGAGGTTACCTTCTTGTAAAAGTGTGTTGACACCGGTAATATGAGAAGTCATTGTCACCTCACAGCCTCCGATAGCTGAGCCATAAAAACAACGATTACGATAAAGTGCATCTTTACCAGTTTCGGGAGTATTACCACAATTTTTACTAGCGTCTGCGTCGTCTTTATCTCCATTTTGACAGGGAAAACGAACTCCACTATTTTCAGTAAAATCAAACCAATTATCTAAAGCACTACGACCATCTAATTTTTGGGTACCAGAAGATAGGAATAAAGCTTTGACTGCGGGAATATTACGAGAATTGGAAAGAGAATAGTGAATTGACATTGGCCCTTTAAAATCTCTAGCAAAGTTATTGGGCTTGAAACCACCGTCAAAAGTAGTTGGAGCATCAATCAAAATTGTTCCTGGGTTGAAACCTTGATTAAAAGCTGAAGCGTAAACATATGGTTTGATACTAGAGCCAGGCTGCTGGGGTGTTGTGGCGATGTTAACCTTACCTTTGATTTCTTCATTATTATAATCCAGCGAACCAACCATAGCCAAAATTCCCCCACTTGGACCATCCAAAACCATCGCAGCGGCATTATTACCACCCACAGAGCGAATTTTATCACCGTTATTTTTGACAATTTCTTCAGTTCTTTTTTGAATTGTGGGATCAAGGGTTGTGACAATTTTTAGTCCACGGTTATAAAGTGCCGTTTCAGGAAGTCCAATAGATTCTAGGTACTTGACAATTTCTTGTTGGACATAACCACGAAAATGAGGGTAAGGATCTTCTATTCTATTGGCTACAAATTCCACTTTTTCTGCTTTCCATTTTTCTAGTTCTTCATCAGTTTTGACAAACATTTCTTGTCCATCGCCTTGGATATTAAAAGGCTGCCCTTTGTCGTTAGTGTATTTTTTGCCTGCCATAATCTCCAAACAGTCATTTTTACGTTTTTCATAAACTGCCCAAGCTTCGCTGTCCCGCTCTTCAATTGCGTTGGAATAAGTAGTTGGCGACTGAACCAAGGAAGCTAAATAACAGGCTTTTGGTGGAGTTAATAGGTATTCCCCATTTTCACCTTTGGCATCCACATCATGTCCAAAATAAGCACGGCTGGCTTGCTGAACCCCGAGAGAATTACGGCTAAAAAAGGAAATGTTCAAATAAGCTGTCAAAACGTCATCCTTGGAAATTTCTTTACCGTCAGCTCCACCTTCCCGATTCATCTTAATCGCGGTAAAAAGCTCTCGAATTTTACGATCGGTGCTCAAATTATCATCACCAGTGACATTTTTGACAAGTTGTTGAGAAAGTCCACTACCACCACGACAGCCCTTGAATCCACCCAAGACACAGTCCACCAATGCTCCAGCGATATTTTGCCAAGGAATTCCATCATCGTTGTAATAAAAAAATCTGTCTTCAATCGCAACCGTGGCAAGTTGCATAGACCTCGGAATTCTTTCTATACTAACATTTTCTCGCCTCCCATCCCCAGCCTTTCTCCCAAAAAGTTCAAAAATACGAGTCTTGCCGTCATTGGCAAAAATAACACTACTTTCCTCAAAATTGTTAAAACGGTCGGATATATTCGGGGCGTTATTGTATTGATAAGTGTACCAAGCAAAGCCTGTTCCTGTTGTTAAAATCGCAAGTATGGTCAAAAATATGCCAAAAATAGCTAAATTCCTACTGACTTTTTGCCAATTAAAAGCATTCTTTTTCCGTAATTGATTGAGGCTGCTAGGCTGCACTTTGCTTCCACCTGCTCCAAAATTATTTTTTTCCCATTTTCGTGGGTAGTTCAAATTGTCACCATCAAGATAATTTAGTTCGTTGGAATCATCAAAGTTTTCATCCAGATCATCCTCTTGAAATTGAGCAGCATATTCCAGATCATAATCACTAGGTTTTTTGTTTGGGGCTTCCATATATTGCCCACTGGAGTGCCTGACTTTATTGCCAAACGGTAAAACTTTTTCAGCTTTGCGGTAATAACCATCCTCCAAAAGTAAATTTTCTTCCATTGGTAGATTTTCTTTTTTGTCAAGATTATGATGTTTTCGGCTAGATCGGCTAGGCATATTTTTATTATTTTTTGAATTGTAAAATTAATAGAAAAAAATTAAATAACTTTAAAATAAAGTTCAAACCAGATTTGAAAGAATTTTCTTTCTTGGTAAATTTTTGATCAAGACTTTTTGGTAATTTTATATTTTGGAAGTTTTGGAAAAAAGTAGTTTTCAATTGCATTTAAATTAGAATTACATTATTGTTTTATTACTTTTTTTAGATGAGTTTGAAAAGTTTTGGTGATTAAAAATATCAAAAAATTGCAAAGTGATAAAAAAACTAAGAATTAAAAAATTAAACTTAATTATTTAGATCATATTTACACTATATTTTGGCACAAAGCTAAACTTACCCATAAGAAATTTTATAAAAATTGTTTTAATTTTAGTCAAGGCTTGGATGATTTTTTTTCTTAATTTTGACTGATTAGACCTAAACCAGCATCAACTCATACTTGGTAATTTTGAAAAAAGTTTGTAAATATAAGCAGCTTGAATCTTGAAAAATAAAAAGAATGGAGGTAAAGTCATCACG
>JBIIDY010000045.1:0-10418 GCA_044238065.1 Limisphaerales bacterium
CGATACCGATTTGGTGCTGTGGTGGGTGGAAAATATGCTGCTGCCAGAATTGCCAAAAAATTCAACCATAATTTGGGATAACGCCAGCTTTCACAAGTCTCAAATTCTTCAAAAAATGTTGGAAAATGCTGGTCACATCATGATTTTTCTGCCAGCTTACAGTCCAGATTTGAATCCGATTGAACATAAATGGCACGAATTGAAGCAAAGGCTGAGAAGTTTTTACGATTATTCTGTTGATTTTATAGAGAATTTATGTATCCAAATTAACTGTATGAGTGTAAAGGTTTAATAGGGATTGGCTATACAATCAATTTTTGGGGAATTTTACACACTCACTATTTGGTAATTTTATGGAGTTTTCCCTGCCTTTTGACCGCCATTTTGATCAATCTTTTTCTCAAAGAATTTAGTTTTCAAAGCTTCTCCAAAAACCTTAAAAATTCACTTAAAAAATTTCCAGCTCAACTTTCTGGACTAAAAGATGGGCAAAAAGATACTTCAAAACCCGCCAAAAATAGTGAAAATGAGGTTATAAATCAAACCCTAAATAATGAGGGCAAATCTGAGGGCAAAAAAGTGCTTGACAATCTAAATTTGCTGCCAATTGTCTTGTTTTTAATCTTTGGTTCAATCTTGAGTTTTGGCGTTAATATAAATAAGACTTGGGAATACAGCCAGACCAAATTTGGACAGAAAAGACTAACCAGTAGTCAGGACATGGTTGAAACTTTGAAAAATTTACCAGAAAATGCCAAAATCTGCCTATCAAAAATTGATAAAAAAGCTAGTTTGGAGTATATTAGTTTGTTTATGGTCAAGAAAAATCAACAAATTTATTTATGCTCCGAAAAGCAGAGTGAGTTTATTTTTTGGGAAAGATGGAGTGGCTGGGAAATGGTTGGCAATCAAAAACCACCTGATTTGGAAATTTTGCCTGTGTTTTATCGTTCTGGAAATATTGAAATTTTGGAGAATGTCTCGCAGTCTTGACAAACTATGGGAAAATGAGTTGACTGTAATTACTTTACACTAGTTTTCATATTTGTTATGCCTTTTCATTACGATTTTAACACTCTCAAAGCAGCGATTTTGTTTAATACCGTTGAAGTTTTGCCCAGTAATAATGAACAACTTGATCAAGAAATTCACACGCTTGTTGAAAACGCCAATTCCTCTGGCGAGCCAATTCGTCACTATATCGGTTTTGAAATTAGCGGACAAATTCACATCGGCACAGGCATAATGTCAGCCCTCAAAATCAAAAAATTACAAGACGCTGGGGTCAAGTGTAGTCTTTTTTTGGCAGATTATCACACTTATTTGAACGAAAAATTGGACGGGAAAATGGAAACAATTCGCCAAGTTGCCACCGATTATTTTGGCCCAGTTATGCTCAAATGTTGTGAGGTGGTGGGCTGTAAAGTAGATGAAATTGACATTATTTTGGCTGCTAGTGAGTATCAAAAACTGGTCAACGAGCAAAATCATTTTGCTTTTTATCTCAAAGTTGCTAAAGAAATTACCCTTTCTCGAGTTCTTAAGTCTGTATCCATTATGGGCAAAACTGCGGGAGATTCGGTAGATTTTGGCACGCTTTGCTATCCGGTAATGCAGGTGGCAGATGCTTTTTTTATGCAGACACATCTGGTTCATGCCGGACTTGACCAACGCAAATGCCATGTTTTGATGCGGGAAACTGCGACCAAATTAGACGAAAAATACAGTCTCAAAATTGGAGAAAAATCTGTCAAACCGATCGCCATTCACCATAGTTTGCTTTTGGGGCTAGAGAAACCCGTTGCTGGCAACTTTACTTTGGACGAATTAGAAACTCAAAGTCCCACATTGGAGCGAAGTTTGGAGATTTTGGCAACCACTCAAAGCGAAATTACCTTGACAGAAAATGGGCAAGTTTTGGAACACGATGAAACCGTAATTCAGGATCTTTTGCGGGTCAATCTGGAAGCTCAAAACAAAGCCAAAGAAGTCAATAAAATGTCCAAGTCCAAACCAGATTCGGCGATTTGGGTTCACGACAGCTTTGAGGAAATTTTACGCAAACTCAAAAAAGCCTATTGTCCGATGCCAGAAGCGGAACTTGTGGAAAAGTTGAAATTTGAAATCAACCGAGAAGGACAGGAAAATCAAGAATTTAAATTGTATTTTGAAAAAGTTCTACTAAAAAGTGAGCAAGATTTGTCAATTTACACTAACCAAATTATCAATTCTATTCAAAAATTATTCAGTAAAAATTCAACTTATCAAGTAATCAAATCACAACAAGAATGGAATCCGATGCTTGATTGGTGCAAAAAAATGATTTTTCCAGCGGGTAAAATTGTGGAAATACAGCGACCGGAAAAGTTTGGTGGCGATAAAGTTTATAATAATTATGAAAATTTGGAACTGGATTATTTTTTGGGAAATTTGCACCCGCTAGATCTCAAAACTGGAATTGCCAAATGCCTCGCCGACTGGTTCGCACCGATTTTGGAATTTGTCAAAGAAAACCCAGAAAGTCTAGAGTTTGTGAAAAACGCCAAGAAATTGTTAAAATAATTTGGAAATCTGGTGCTAAAATTCCCACTTGTTTTTATTTGGTAGTACAAGCTTTCGTGATGCTAAAATTCCCCTTCTGCGAAGGTGTGGCTGCGATAGCAGACGGGGTAGTTTGTGGTATTAAATTTTACCAAAAGCTATAATTCAATTTTACTAAACTACAAAATCCCCCAAGCCTCACGGCTTGACCCCTTTAAAAAGGGGAAACTTAGGGGGAAACCAACAAAATTATACCAAAAAATCACACTCCAAAAAGTATAAAAACATGCCAAAACCATATTTCTCGCAAAAGAAAACTTGACTGCGACTGAAAAGAACGGTAAAGGCTGTGTGGCGTAGGCTCTGGATAAGCTTCAATATTGAGTTTTTTGGCCATTTCAACCGCTCTAAAAAGATGCAAAGGATCGCTAACAATCAAGGCTTTTACTTGGTTATTCATAACTTTTTTAGCTTCTAATAGATTTTGGTAAGTGGTTTTGCTCGGTTCTTTTTCCAAAAAAATCCTGTCTTTTGCCAAACCGTTAACGGTCAAATAATCACGACAAACCTCCGCTTCCGTCAAAGTGTCCCACTCCCCCAAGCCTCCAGTGCAAATTATTTTCAAGTTTTCAAATTTTTGTGCTAGTTCCAAGCCATGTTTTAGTCGTGCTTTAAAAACAGGTGTGGGTAGGTCTTGCCAAACTCCCGCTCCCAAAATAATCGCAAACTCTGCATTTTGCCTTATTTCTAGTGAGTTTTTTGTGTTAGAAAATTGCCAAATCTGCAGGCCCAAGATAACCAAATACAACAATAAAACCATTCCTAGAAATGAAATAAATAATTTTTTACGGGGAAATTTTAGCTTATTTTTGAACATATTTTGGTATATTTTAGATGTAATTCTGGGTATAAATGGCAAGAATTAACCGTGTAAATTATGAATAAACCATGTAGCAACTTTACTAAATTGTCAAAAATTGTCCAATATCTAACCAATAACGGGCTTAAAAAAACAAAATAACGAAACTTTTTCTTATCTATTTTCTGTCTATTTTCCAGGGTTTTCACTCTCCAAGAATTCTATTTGACAGTTAAATAAAATCTATTTTTTATCACAATAAAACTTCCCAAAATGGACATTTCTAATTTTCTAAAATTTCAAAACCTGTATGCCCAAAATTCCTAAAAATTCCATTATCGTCATTGCCTTATCAATTATTTCCCTAATTCTGGGTGGGACTTTTTTTGCCATTTCCCAAAATAAATCTGGGCAAAATTTGAATTTAAATTCAACTTCCACAAGTTCCAGTCAAATGACGACTATTTCACAAAGTTCAAATTTTTCAACTTCATCAATAAGTTCTACAAACCCAAGTTCCACTCAAGTGGGGTTGTCGCAAAGTTCGGTGGGTGTCTCCTCTTTATCTAGAACCGCCAACAACTCTCAATCAAAAATTTTAGAAACGGCTTTTTTGGAAAAATGCGGACTAGAAATTCGCTATAACCCTGACAAATACTACCTTGCAAAACAATTTGATTTGCTAAACTATAAAGATGAATACTTTAAAACACTAGAAGTCCGTGAGAAAAATCTAGCAACTGGCAACCAAACAATTATAGAATATCAATGTAATTTGGATAACTACAACTTTTATACTGTATCTACCGCACAGAAACTCTTCCCAAGCTCAAACTACAAAATTCCACTTTTTAGTCAACCTTTTTGGAGTAAAGCCGTGGAAGCTGGAAGAATTGAATTTCCCGAAAATGTGGCACTCAGAACCAAAGAAGAATTTCCAATGGATTGGTTTTTGGTTAAAGATAATCCTAATTTTCAAGCTGGAATTAAAACAGAAAATGGACAAAATGAGATTCAAAAAACCATTTTTCACCAAGTTAGAATTTCTAAAGATCCCAGTTCTTTTGACGGTAAAGACTTGCAGTTTGGGCTAATTGACAGCAATTCCAAAGCAACTAAAAACATTTTAAGCTATCAAGAATTTGAAAAAGTTCAAGCTGAAGAATTTGACAAAGATGCCAAAAGAATCAAAAAATTCCAAAACTGGGAACAAATAAAATTTGACGGTAAAATCAATAAAGTCAGTGATATTCCAGAAGATTTGATCAAAAAATATGGCGTGCCACAATTTGGTTTTAGGTTTTATAAGGGCGTGGCTTTTTGGAGCGGCTATCTCAAGGGTGGTACAGAAAACACTGAACAAAATAGCAAAGATGGGGGTCTAATTGCTTTTGATGGACAGAAAGTGGTGGAAATAAAAAGTGAAAATAGTCAGGAACTAAAAAACTATTTTGGTTATGAAATTGGCACATATTACCTTTCCAGTCTTATCAAAGATGGTGTTGGTTATAATTTTGGTAGTTCTTGTGGTGGCTGGGGCTGTTTTGCTGACTTTGGGTTTTTTATTGATTTTGACAAAGGCCAATATTGGCAAAGTTTGGAAGGTATTGACAAGGATAATTATAACAATCCAAAAGTTGATCAAAAGTTGCTTGAGCCGTATTTGACTGAGGATTTTCCTTCGTGGAAAGGTTTGGGACAACCTAGAATTATTGGCCCTACTGGCTATACAATTTATAAAAACGGCAAAATCTATGGCAGGTTTCAAAAATATACTGGCAAAGTCAAAGATGGTTATCCTGAAAGTGCAGGTTTTTTTGTGGTGGAAAGCGATGGACAAAATTACAAATTTCTTTATGAAACTAGAGTTAATTGTCAAAATTTGGTTACATTTTGTGGTGGCGAAATGGTCTTTAATTCTCGAGGTAATTTGGTTTATTTTGGAGGCTGGACAGAGGAAGAGGATGTTGACAAGAAAGAAAATAACAAAATCAAAATTAGTGAGCAAGATTTTAAAACTGGAAAAATCCTCCAAGAAGAAACTGGACAGGACACACCTAAACTTCGTGAAAAATATGGCGTTAAATAATTTTTAACATTAGATTTCAACATTTTTACTATCTCGTTTATGTCCTCCAAAAAAACCCTTATAATCACTCTTTCCGTACTTATTTCACTCCTACTTGGCGGGACTTTCTATTTCATTTCCCAAAACAAATCTGGGCAAAGTGTAGCTTCAAATTCAACTTCCATAACCTCAAGTTCAACAAATTCTAACTCACTTTTTAGTTCAGTATTAAGTCAAAGTTCGCAAAATTCTTCCAGCTTAATTTCACAACCCACCAGCTCAAACCCCAAAATCCAACCCCTAGTTGTCGATGAAACCCACGATGTTGTGGTGCTGGACGAGTGTGATTTGGAGGTGAAATTTAACAAGAAATATAAAACTTCTTATAAGGAAAAAGGTGATATATTTACCATTCACGATGAAAAAACCATTGCTTCATATACCATAAAAAAATGTACTAAAGCAAAGCCAAAAGAGTTTGTTGAAAGAGAAAAATATGATAAAAAAGATAGAAACAGTCCAGGTCCTAGACTGGTTGAGAGGTCTGAAAAAGGCGTATCACTTGAGGATGAATATGCGAGTGGATTTTTTGATGTGGAGGAATTTAAACTTTGGACAATGGGAGGTGCACCTGCATACAACTTATATGAAATAAAATCTAAAAATGGCTTTTATTATGAAATAAATCCATCAAGCCAATTTGAACCTAAAGAAGATTTCCAATTTCAAATAAACTCCCTTGCTCCCAGCACCCCGAGTGTGAAACTTTAACTTTTTAACTTCCAAAATTTTCTATGTCTTTCTCTCTCATACCTTTCATCTTAATCTCTGGAATATTATTTTTGGTAACTACTCCGATTCAGGGCGAAAACATCCAGCCAAGCCAAAGTTTTTCCAATTCGCCAGCCCAAGACCAAAAACTAGCTTCCGCTACCAGTTCTAGCTCGAGTCAAAAAAACTCATCAAATTCCAGTCAAAATTCAACCAATTCATCAACACAAAATAACTCACAAAGAACCGAAACCTACATCAACCAATTTTTACCAAGTTTTAAACTAAATTATCCCAAAGAGTGGAAGATGGAGACTAATACCAAAACAAGCGGTTTTTACGCCAATCTTTTAATTCGTGAAATTTACCTCAAAAAAAATAACAGTCAATTAAAAATTACTTTAAGTCCAATTGTACCGACTGGTTGCTCGGGTGGTCCAGAATCAGACTACCCTAATCAAATTCAAGTTGGCAAATTCAAAAGATATTTTTATGAAACAGCAGAGAAAAAAGCCTATTATTATAGTAAATATACCCGCTGTGATTTGCCTAATCAAATAAAATCTAACATTAAACCCAAAGACGCCTTGCCTGCTAAAAATGAAAATAATACAGTCGATACAGCGTATTTTCAAGAATTTATTTCCAATGAAACTATAGATTTTATTGCCAGTTTTGAGCTAATTTCCAATACACCACAAGAAATTTTAGAGTCAGATGAAATTGTCAAAAACTCAATTTTAGAATAGTTTTTAAATGGTTTCCACAAACTTTCCCATTTTCATCCATTTTCACTATTTCAAATTTTATTCCAAAACTCTTACTTTACTCCATTCACTATGTCCGATAAAGCCCCAAACTCGCAAAATTCCGCCCAAAACCCTGTCAATATCTACCCGCCCAAAATTACTCACTTTGAATCACTTTCCACCCTTTTGGAAACGGCTTATCTGTCTTTAGAGGAAAATATTCTAAGCACGCTAGGACATAAAGGAACTTGTCGGTTGCTTTTTTGTGGTGGCTCCACACCACTTCCACTTTACGCCAAAATTGGAAAAAGCCCTGTAATTGACTGGACAAGGCTAGAGATTTTTCAAAGCGACGAACGGTTTATTGATTCCAAAAATGAAAACTCAAATCAATTCCAAATCAAAAAAAGTCTGGGAGATTTTGCGGTGCAAGAATTAGAAACTGCTGGAAATTTACATTTGTGGCGAACGGACTCAACGGTAGCCCAAGCCCTAGCTGATTATGATGAGAAATTAGACTGCTTGGACGGAGTCTGGTTTGATGAAGCCATTTTGGGAATTGGCCCAGATGGTCACATTGCTTCAATTTTCCCGGGCAGTGTATTTGTTCAAGATGCCAAAACAATTGCCACCCAGACTGCTGATTTTGCTGTAGCTCAAAGGCTGAGTTTGACCGTAGAAAGCCTGCTAAACTCTGAAAAAATTACCGTTTTGTTGACAGGAAATAAAATTGATGTTTTACAAGAAATGTTGGAAGGTAAGCTCCCCGCCACGCAATTTCCCGCCAAATTTTTACTAGCTCATCCAAACCTGCACATTTTGACCAATTTTGAATAATACCAACTAAAAACACCTATAGACTTTTCAAAAAAATCAAAACCTCAGTTTATCAAAAAAATTCCAGTAATTGATTCCACCGTTTTCTAAAAAATATAAACATATCCATTTCACAAATACTTTTCCAAAAAATTATAACCTTGAGTTTCTAAACAAGTTAATTTCTAGTTTTTGATCTTTTCATAATTTATGTCTGCACTTTTTTTGACAAGCCTTACTGAAAATACAGCCACTTTTGAGCTTGATTATCAATTTTATCCTGAGCAATTTCCCTGCAAAATAGTTTTGGGAAAAGAGCTGCTAGTTTGGCGTGGCTTTTGGGAAAATGTGGGCCAAATTACCAAAATAGAAAGGGAAAATGAAACCAAGCAAAACTTTTCACTGACAAAAACTGAATCAAAGTCAAAAAACTGGGAAAAAGAGGTTGAATCTAAACCAACAAAATCGCAAGGAAAATCGACCAATTCTTGTGGCAAAATGAAAATTTATTGCGTTGGAAATTTTGAAAATTGTGGCTGGCAAAGTCTCTGGCAAATAAATGAAGGAGGTTTTATAAACCCAGAAATGTGGCAAAATACTTACAAATTAAACCCTGCTTTGGACAAAAAAACAGACAAAAAAACAGAAAATAAAGAAGTAAATAAAATTTCAGACAATTTAAACCAGACCGAAAACTCAACTCAAAATTCTAGTTCAAACTTCGAAATAAATTCTTCCCAAATTCTTCCCAAATTTACCTTTATTCCAACGGTTCAAAATAATGAAAAAGTTGTTGCCGGACAAAAAATTGGTTTTGTCGAGAAAAATGGTGATTTATTCTGGCTAATTGTGCCAAACTGGGAAGCTTTTTACCAAATTCAAATTGGTAGTGGCGATTTTGATATTTTTGAGAAAATTGGTGAACTGAAAGGCGACAAAAACTATGTTTTAACTTTAAACCAGTCTCTGGATCTCAATCTTTGTCCTACCAAAAAAATGGAAAAAATGTGGAATTCTGGGCTTTTGTTTGATATTTTTTGCCCAGCTTTGGTCGGCTCTCGTACCCTCCTGTCTAATTTTGACTTGCAAGATATTACTGTTTTGGTGGAGAATTTAAACACAGAAACCAAGAAACCAATTTTTATTAGCAATTTTGATTTACCAGATAATTCTGATATTTTCTATACTCAAAAACCTCTGGAGCTGGCACAATACTTTGTTTTGAGTGGCTTCAATGTGGCCTTGATAACTGATAAAAATCTTAAATGGCAAGAGAATCTGAACCGTTTTGGTAATTTCATAACCCCAAGTGAGGAGGTGGGTTCTTTGACGCTTTTTTATATTTTTGATGATTCCAAAGAAAAATTGGAGCGTGAACTGCCTTTTTTTCACAATTTTTGGCAAAATCAAACCCAAGATGACAGTCATAACCAAAAATCAGACAAACCTCAAACCGTTTCCAAGATCAGTGATATTTTTAATTCTTATACCCGAAATAACTTTGAAGAAATTCTCAAAAAAAACCTAGGGCAACAAAACTCTTTTTTAGTCAATCAAGACTCTACTTTGAAACTTCCAAATAAATTGACTTTGCAAAAGTGGAAAAGTTACTACCAAAATCCAATTTTTCAAGCAATATTTAAACAGGAAAATTCAAAATTAACAAGTCAAAAAGGCAATGAAAACCTACAAAATAGGCAAAAAACCTCAACAAATCTACCAAACGCAGAAAATGTTTTGGCTTTGTGGAATTTTTGGGAATGGGTGCTGGAAGAAAACATATTAACGGAAATGAAAAAGGAATTTGAAACCGAATTAAAAAACCTTATCAAAAAAATAAAATTAGGACAATTTAGCACCAAAAGAGCCAAAGAAGAGCTAATTAAAATGAAAGCTAATTAAAAAACATTTGAATATAGAAAAAATTATTGCTAAAAATTATTGCTGGAAATTCCCCCACTTGCGAGTTTTTCAGCGTTAAGTTATTGGAGCTAAAATTACACCCAAAACCAAACTTTTTCATACAATCACCACAAAACTAGTTTGTCACCCCGAATGAGTGTATGGGTACGAAGTGAATGAGTGGTAGTGAATGTGAAAGGAACAACCCGACCAAGTGTAGCATAGCGACTAGGTGAACACAGTGAACAGAGCGTAGCGAACAGACCAAAGGGAACAGAGGCTAACGAAGCAATCTATTAAACTCAATATTCATCTTTACCAGATTTTACCACCAGATCACTTCATTTCATTCGTGATGACCATTAATTTGCTTTTGACTGGTTAAGCCTGTTTCGTTCGTGATGACCCTGGCCTCATTCTTTTGGTTTTATAGCCAATCCCTATTAAACCTTTACACTCATACAGTTAATTTGGATACATAAATTCTCTATAAAATCAACAGAATAATCGTAAAAACTTCTCAGCCTTTGCTTCAATTCGTGCCATTTATGTTCAATCGGATTCAAATCTGGACTGTAGGCTGGGAGAAAAATCATGATGTGGCCAGCATTTTCCAGCATTTCTCTTAAAATTTGAGACTTGTGAAAGCTGGCGTTATCCCAAATTATGGTGGAATTTTCGGGAAGTTCTGGCAGCAGCATATTTTCCACCC
>JBIIDY010000167.1:0-2888 GCA_044238065.1 Limisphaerales bacterium
CCCTGACAGCTCCCCCGATGCTCAGGACGTCCGCCCTGCAGATAAAGGCGCATTGATGGAAGTTTTGAAATATACAACGAAGATGTCCATTAAAATGGAGAATAAGACCGATTTCACGCGTTTAGACCAATTATTCGTAATTATGAAAGGAAAACGTACACTCGCAACGTTTGGAGGTTTAAAATCGCTTAAAAAAGACCAAGAGGACGATTTTGATATTGCGGCACAAGTTGACGAAGCTTTACAGCTGAGACTTGGGAATGAGTTTTCCGTTTGGAAATGGCAAACACAAATTTTCGACTGGGTAAACCCTGAAACAGGGGAGTTGTTAATTGGTGAAGAATTGCCCGAAAAAATCAAAAATATTATTGAAAAATAGAAGACACAAAAGTCTGAAATATGCCTTTTAGGTTTTTTTAGCATATTCACGAAAGCAAATTTTTCAGGTGTTATTCGAGAGATAAAAAAACAATCATTTTGATTCTTTTTTCTCTGCTTTTTTTTCAGGTTCTAAAAGCAAATCAAAAATATTATTCATATCGAAACCCTGCTTTTTAAGATACATGAAATAGCGGGTAGGCTTGTTTTCGAGCATATTTCTTTCGATTTGGTAGATGCTTTTAGCATTACAACCTATATAGTCCGTGAACTCTTGCAAATTCGCTTTGTATTTAAGCTTATCCCTCAATTTCAATTTTTCAATCATTCGCATAATTTTCTTTCAAATTTAAACAAAAAAAGAAATTCAATTTTTACTTTAGTAATATAATTATTATTTTTGTAATATATTTGTTACTTTAAAATAAAAATTATGCAATTGTATTTTATTATTTTTTCATTTGTTTTAGATTTCATTTCTTTTATTTTTTTATTAATAATTTTTGCGAAAAATTTTGGAATTTCAACTCCTTATATTTCATATAAAAATCAAAAATATAAATCAAAAGAAATTCTAAATCTTCTAACTAAAAGAGAATTGGAAGTTTTAGAAAAAATATATCAAAACCCTAAACTTCCGTACAAACAAATTGCATCATTTTTGTTCATTAGCGAGAAAACAATAGGTACACATACCACTAATATTTCAAAAAAAATAAATATAAAAAACCGAAAAGAAAATTTGTTGAATTTCTACGAAAAAAATTACCTTTTTGACGTCAATTAAAAACACACAAATAAGAAGTAAGAGGGAATACGGGTTTAAAACCCAGTATTCAGTAAATCAGTACATTACAAAATTTCAATTTTGTAATATCTGTGTGTATAGCACATATTTTATCTATAAAATATTGATTATTAAAATAATAATTTTTAATTTAGCACGTAAAAATAGCACGTATGAATAAATTTCAAAATATTAAACTTAATATAGAAACATTAGACCTTATGAGAAAAAATAAAATTAAGTTTAATAAAAAAACCTATGATAACTTAATTATTTTTTCTTTAAAATATCTAAATAATTTAGATATAGAAAATGAAAAAAGTAAATCAGATATTTTGCTAAAAAATGATTACGATTTATTGAAAAGACAAGAGCAATTTTTCAAAAGATTGGGTGCATTAGAAAAACTATATTTAAAACCAATATTGTTACATTTTGATGATAAAATAATGGAAGTAAAATTGCCTAATAATACGGATAAATCTGTTATTAATATTGAAGATGAAAAAACAAAAAAAGAACTTAATAAATTAATTAATGAAAACTCCGAACTAATAAAAAATAATAAATACAATGAATCACAGATTAATCACCTAGATAGTTTAGTTGACAAAAAACAAAATATAATTAATGCATTACAAAAAAAAATTGTCAAATCAAGCGGGGTATTTTCATCAGGATATGAAATGAAATTGAGTGAAGCAGAGTATAATGAAATATTTGAATCAAGGTAATTGTTTTTTTATCTCTCGAATAACACCTGAAAAATTTGCTTTCGTGAATATGCTAAAAAAACCTTAGAGACCGAAGGGCTCTTTTTTTTGATTTTTGAGGGGTCAAATTAACCTCATTTTTACCCTTTGAAAAAGGTCTTTCTTGATACATTAGCATAACTGTCTACCTATTTTTTTTAAAATACTGAAAATCAATAAATTATAAATAAATAAAAAAAATGTCTACCTTTAAAAGGTAGACATTCATAATTTTTAGTTATTTTTGGTTTACCAACACCTAAAAATAAGACTAAAAAAATCCATTAATTGTATGGACAAAATTAAGCTAAAATTCTTAGAAAAAAAAGCAGATAAGAACCTATTGCAGAAAAAACAGCAGTGGGCAAAGGCTATTTCTAATCATTTTTCAATTAATCTTGCTATGCATAACCCCGATTCACCGTTGAAAAAGTCCTACGATAACACCTTTCATTGCAATAATGTGAAGCAGTATGATGGAAAGAAAATGAAATCTACCTATTGTAAAAATCGGTGGTGCTATACTTGTAACCGTATCAGAACCGCAATAAACATCAATAATTTTGCGCCACAGATTGCAGAGTTTGGAATGCCGTATTTCGTTACTCTCACGCGTCCGACCTGTACGATCGAAGAGCTTCCGGAGCAAATAAAAAAGATGGAAGCTTTATGGCGAAATATTTACAAGTATTCCAAAATGAAAATGAAATCGCCTTATCAAAGCGGCATTCGATTGATAGGAATTCGTAAGATGGAATGTACACTAAGACCTGACGGAAAATTTCATTATCATTTTCATTTGCTGGTTGACGGTTGGAATAATGCGGAGTGGATTCGTTCTCAGTGGCTAAAGCGTAACCCTGACAGCTCCCCCGATGCTCAGGACGTCCGCCCTGCAGATAAAGGCGCATTGATGGAAGTTCTGAAATATACAACGAAGATGTCCATTAAAATGGAAAATAAGACCGATT
>JBIIDY010000168.1:0-2885 GCA_044238065.1 Limisphaerales bacterium
TTGAAGCAAAGGCTGAGAAGTTTTTACGATTATTCTGTTGATTTTATAGAGAATTTATGTATCCAAATTAACTGTATGAGTGTAAAGGTTTAATAGGGATTGGCTATATTACAATTTTTTACAAATTTATTTCACAAAATATGATTATTGCACATTTAGGCCTTGCTGATTGGGAAAAAAGCATTTTACAAAACCAGCTATCGCAGCATCAGCATCTTTTTTTTAAAACTGTGGAAGATTTTTCCGTTTCAGAACTAAACCAGAATTTGGATGAAATTGAGGTTTTGACGGTATTTATTCATAACCACCTTTCAGCTGAAATCCTAGCCAAAATGCCAAAATTAAAACTAATTGTCACTCGTTCCACCGGTTTTGACCATATTGATTTGGATTATGCCCAAAAACATCAAATTCCAGTTTGTAATGTGCCAAGTTATGGCGAAAACACCATCGCGGAATACTCTTTTGCCTTGCTTTTGGCTTTGGCTCGTCACATTCCCGAGCTGGCTTATCGCTCTGGTGAGTGCCGTTTTGACTACGAGGATTTGCGGGGTTTTGATCTAGCTGGCAAGACTATTGGAATTATTGGAGCTGGTAAAATCGGACTTCACGCCATCAAAATCGCTAAGGGTTTTGGGATGAAAGTTTTGGTTTATGATGTTTTTAAAAATCATTTTTTGGAGGAAGTTTTGGGCTTTGATTATACCAATTTGAATAATTTACTTGAAAATAGTGACATTATTTCGGTCTATGCACCGTATTTACCGTCAACTCACCACATTTTGAACGAGTCCAGCTTTGCCAAAATGAAAAAAGGTGTGGTTATTATTAACACTTCGCGAGGTCAGTTGATTGACACCCTTGCTCTGGTCAAAAATTTGGATAATGGAACCGTGTCAGCTTGCGGTTTGGATGTGGTTGAGGATGAGAGCGATTTGCTAAACTGTAAAGCTAACCCATTTTTGGAGGATTTGGTCAAGCGAAAAAATGTCATCTTTACGCCACATTCTGGCTTTTTTACCAAAGACGCTCAAGAAAGAATTTTACAACAAACCATTGAAAATATCACTTCTTTCACACAAGGCAAATTACAGAATATCGTAAAATAAAGTTTTCATTTGGAAAAAATAATCAATCTTTTAACACATCTATTTCCTAATTTCTTTTGATTTTTCCGAGGGTTTTGGAAAGCAGTTTTTATCAGGAAATTATTTTTTTTGGGAGAATTTGAACTCAAGAATGTCAGAAAAATTAGATTCAGGTCTAGCTGGAGTATGGGTTGCTACCTTTACCAAAACTAGTGACTTTTTTCATATTTTCTTTTTGTTTCTCTGACAAATCAAAAGTATATTGTGTATTTTCATTACTGAAACTTGAATTACCCAAGCGGAAAACATCAAAATTCCATGTATTTTTGCCATTTCCAAGCCCTATTTCAGTGATCACATTTGACATAACATTAAAGTATCCTAATTCTTTGCTAACTCTTTTACCAATATTTAATTCTAAAAACTTTTTGATAGCACTGTTGTTAGTATTTTCTTTGGTTAAGTTTAGTAAATTACCCCGAACCACTGAAACTCAACTTTGTGTTGATATTAAGCCAAGAAATAGGAATAAAGAGTTAAAAAATAAAGTTAAATTAATCTTGCTTTTATTTACGAGCAAGAACTCCAAAAGCCCTTAAACTGTAGTAATAATCTAAATTCTAGCCCCAAACCAAACTGCCAAAAAGCTAGCGAAAATTCCAAATTTTGCCAAATTTTCACACTTATTTTGTGAGTATATTACCCTTAATTATAGCATATTTACGATCTTTTCACCAAGTTTCGATGGTTCGGGGTAAATTAAGCACTTCCTTAGCACTTATCCTTTCTTTATAGCCACCAAATAAATCTAAATAAAAATCTTCTTGAGGATCGGCTTGATCTACGGGTATCATTGTTTTAATAATCTCAACACCTTGATTAAAAATCATACCATCTTCTTGCATTAAACTAAACCTAGATGTGAAAAAACTTTTAAACTTTCCTTGAGACTCTGCCGTCAAATAACCATCAATGTCAGTTTTCATTTCTGTATTTATAAACTCTCTAAGGGATTTTCTTAATTCTAAATTATGCTTGTTTAGTAATCTACCTAATTCTTTTCCAGCTTCTGCATGTTCAGGGTTTGGAGAAGAGTAATAACTCGGCTCAATATTTTTAGAAGTATTATTAACTTGGTCTTCTGTTTTATTAAAGGTATCAAATAAATATCCGTTAAAAGAAATTCCAATTGGAGCTTGATTTATTTCATGGACAAGACCGTTTTTGTCTGCAGCACCTACTGGATTAAAAAAAGTGCTTATTATAACTAGACTATTACTACTATTTTGACTGGAATAATCTAATATTTGGCTTATCTTTTCTGTTGTTATAATCTTGTCCGATAAAAAGCGATAATTATCAGTACCAGCTGTTTTTTCAATATTTATGCCAGCTTCTTGCATTAATCGTAAAATTTCTAACAACTTGTTTTTAAGCAAACGTTCGGAACTTTCAGATAAATAAATGCTAGAAGTAAATTCAAGTTTAAGCTCATTATTATCAATTAACCCTTGTATAGTTTCATTAATCAGAAAATTATATTTTGTCAGAAGAACTGTCAACTCCATTTGACTTCTAAGATAATCTGGGCTTAGATAAGTAGATTCTTGACTGACTTGAACAATTTCTTGTTGTGGAGCTTGAGACTGCTGGGGGGGGGTAATCTGGCAACATAAAAAAATATTATAGCCAATTCCTATAGCACCTTTACGAAAAAGTAAAAATCAGCGAAATGTTAAATTACCCAATTTATCAGTAAATTAAAAAGAATAATAGAAAATTTATACTTTTCAAAAT
>JBIIDY010000169.1:0-2856 GCA_044238065.1 Limisphaerales bacterium
AGAACTAGACTAAATGTCCCGGGAATGCAGCAAAAAGATGACTTTGACGGCGAAGACGATTTGTACTCAAAAATTAGAAAATATGTAATCAATCAGCAATCAGCCAGCACCTCAATGCTCCAAACCGCCTTTGGAATCGGCTACCCAAAAGCCCGAAAACTCATAGAACAACTGGAAGAAGAAGGAATCGTCGGCCCACCAAACGGCAGCAAACCTCGAGAAGTCTATATTTTCCCGGAGTAAAGTGAAGTAAAAATTTAAAAAAATATGTCCGATTTTGATTTAATTATTAAAAACAATCCTGAACTTAAAGAGGTGATAAAAGAATACCAAAAATTAACTTCGTCGTTTGATGATATTGGAAAAATTATAAGATCATTTTCTTATTATTCTCATAATACAAAACAATTACCTGATACAGATATAACTTCAATTGATGAAAAACTAAATTCATCTTACAAAATTACACAGGAATTTGAAAATTTACCATTACATAAACGAGATACTGCAGGAGATTTTTATCCTAAAATTAGAGATTTAAACGATGAGTTAAAAAAACTACACTCACAAATATTGAAAATAAATAGTTTTAATTTTATTTTATCACAACAAAGTATTGAAAATATTAATCAATCGGAAATTGAAAGAGAAAAATTTAAAAAAGAGGTTGATGAAAAATTAGTAGAAATTGAAAAAAAGAATGAAACAGCTAATAAAATTTTAACAGACTCAATAGTTGAAAAATGGTCTGAAGAATATGAAAAAGAAGCTGAAAAACTTTTTAAAGTAGGTTGGTTATGGATTGTATTGATTGTAATTTTAGCCGGGTTTTTAATAGGTTTTTCTTTTTGCCAAATTTACAGTACAGATTTAGGAAATTTAAAATCTCAAATAGATAATAATAATGTTTTTATCGTTTTATTTATTTAGTCGTGTTTCTATTGGTTTTATTTTGATTTATATACTTTTCTTTGCGGTAAAAAATTACCGTTCAATCAAACACACAGAATTTATTTATAAACAAAAAAGTACAATGTTAAAAACTTACTTTAGCTTTTTGGATAGTATTAAAGATACGGCTTATAAAAATGAAATCACTAGAATCATCGGCGGACAAATTTTTGAAATTCACCAGACAGGCTACATCAAAGAAAATAACGACAAAGATGGAATTGAAAATACTGTTAGTCTTGAATCTTTAGCTTCTATCATTAGAGAAATAAAAAAATAAAACCCTCCAATTTGCCAAAAAAAATCCAAAAAAAATAACCGCACAACTCAAACTAAATAAATAGGAAGTGTGCGGTCGGAATCGGGCAGAAATTAGAATTCTTTTGGATCTAGTTTAGATAAAACCAAAACACAGTATGTGAATAAACCGGCTGATCCCGCCCGAGTATTTTCGCTATGCGGCGAAAAGAAAACATAGACGGACAAACCTGCGACAAATGCTAAAACGAGAATAAACATTTGATTTTTCATTTCATTTTCCTCAAAATTTCCTCCTTAACGATAGCAAACTCTCTCTCTCTTGTCAAATTCCTTTTTTCCCTTTTTAATCATCACAAAACATTGGTTCAAAAAAATATTAGTATTTTAATTACCCATTATAAAATAAAAATCCAACCTCCAACAAATCAAAACCATTTGGACTGAAATTCAGAAATTTAAAAAAGGTTAAAGTTTAATTTAATTCCTCCGCCGGCACAAACTCCAAACTAACCGAATTGACACAGTGCCGAGTATTTTTGGTTGTCAATCTCTCACCAGTGAAAATATGCCCGAGATGGATACCACAATTGTTGCAGACTATCTCGATTCGTCGTCCATCGCTGTCCGGGATTTTTTGCACAGCTCCCGCAACCTCATCGTCAAAAGCTGGCCAACCACAACCAGAATTAAATTTATCTTTGGAATAATACAGCTCACTTCGACAGTTTTTGCAAATATAAACTCCGTCCCCGAAATGTTTGTCATATTCACCCGTAAATGCCAGCTCCGTAGCTTTTTCAAACATTACCTTTTTTTCTAATTCATTGAGATTTGGATTGATTTGATTTGGCATAAATTTTTTGATTTAATTTTAATTTTTTCAAGCCTTTTCCTTGTTTTCTTTATCGCACCAATTTGGCTAATTATTATACGAGACATCTTTCTTAATTAAACTTACAAAATATCTTATTTCTAATCCTCCCTTTGTGAAGGGAGATGTCCGAAGGACAGAGGGATTTCTTTTTTTTACTTCTAAATCTACAAAAACACTCCCGCCCAGAACTTTCAGTTTTGCAATCCCCTCAAGAGGGGAACTTGGAAAAGATGTCTACGAAATAAATGATATGTAACTATACCCTTTCCGCTAATAACTAATACCGATAGCACCCGTTAATAATTATCTTTGAATAAGGATTAATTACTTATGAAGAAGATAATTTAGGGTGCGGTATTTAGTGAATTGGGTATATGATATAAATTTATTAAACTCTTGTCAAATTTTATATTTGTAAAAAATGCAAAACTAAGCAGTAAATTTTCTAAAATAGAAAAATATCCCAGTTAGAAATACAAAAATACTACATTTAGACTATAAAACCAAAAAAAGCCTATTTAATGACTGTATTTAGTATAAAAAATCACTTTTCTTAGAAAATATCTTAAAAAAGCAAAATTTTCACTTGCCAAAAAGCAAAATTGTTTTTTAAATGTTAATTACTTTTAAATATTATTTTATATTTTTTTATGGCTACTAAGGTTACAAAAACTCAACTCATCGACATCTTGGCTGACAAATTAGGTATTTCTAAAACTAAAGCTGAAGAATACTTAAATGTTTTTATTGAAGTAATAGTTGAAAATCTA
>JBIIDY010000170.1:0-2853 GCA_044238065.1 Limisphaerales bacterium
CTTTTTTCAGCTCAAGAAATTGATTTTTTGGAAACTCAAATTTATCAAAAAGAAGGTAAGGATAGTTTTTATATTAAGTGTTTTGTCCGTGATAAAGAAATTATTCTTAAGCCAGAAGAAGTAGTTCGTCAGCTTTATTGTTATCGCTTGATAAATCAATACAATTACCCAAAAGAAAGATTGGTTTTGGAATATGCTGTCAACTTTGGTCGGGAAGTCAAAAGAGCAGACATAATGATCAAGGACAAAGACAACCCAAATGCCGCTTACATAATTATTGAAGTCAAAAAACCCAGCGAAAAAGACGGCAAAGATCAACTAAAAAGCTATGCCCATGCTACTGGCTCACCGATAAATGTTTGGACAAATGGACAACAAATTACTCATTACCACCGCAAAGATCCAAATTATTTTGAAGAAATTCCAGATATCCCAACCAATTCTCAAAGACTTAGGGACATTTTGGAAAGACAGATGTTTTGGCAGGATTTGAATCGGGAAAATATTTTGGAAAGGCAAAATAAAACTTTAAAACAAGTAATTTTAGGTTTGGAGGACGAAGTTTTGGCAAATGCTGGAGCTGATGTTTTTGAAGAGATTTTTAAACTAATTTTTACCAAACTTTACGACGAATTACAGTCAGCTAATGATGCCAACCGAGCTTTACAATTTCGCAATTTTGAGGGTACAGATAGCGAAAGATACGAACAGGTCAATAATTTATTTCAAAAGGCAAAATCAAAATGGGAAGGAATTTTTAAGGATTCTGAAAATATCAACCTAGTTCCCAGTCATCTTTCTATTTGCTTGGGTTCTTTGGAAAAAGTCAAACTTTTTAATTCCAATTTGGATGTGGTGGACGATGCTTTTGAATTTTTGATCAACAAGAGTAGTAAGGGCGAAAAAGGGCAATATTTTACTCCAAGATATGTAATTGATCTTTGTGTCAAGATGATAAATCCTAAAGAAAATGAAACCGTAATTGACACTGCCGCTGGCTCAGCTGGTTTTACCATTCACTCTATTTTTCATGTTTGGAAACAAATCCAAAAAGCCGAAAATAGGCAGGAAACAGACAATTTTACTACAGACAAAAAAAGTCAAAGACAAATTGATTATGTTCGGGAAAAAGTTTTTGCTATTGATTTTGACGAAAAAACGGTCAGGGTAGCTAGAACTCTAAACCTAATTGCTGGAGATGGACAAACTAATGTCTTGAATCTCAATACTTTGGACTGGAAAAGGTGGAAAGAAAAAATAGAAGGTGAAAGTTGGGTTGATACCTACAATGAAGGTTGGAAAAAGCTAAAGAAACTGGCAACTACACAAGGCAATTATCATCAATTTAATTTTGATATTTTGATGGCAAACCCTCCTTTTGCGGGCGACATAAAAGACAATACAATGCTTAGCTCATACAGACTTGGCACCAAAGAAAATGGTAAAAACGAAACCGCAGTTGGTAGAGATATTTTGTTTATTGAACGAAATTTGGATTTTATCAAACCGGGCGGACGAATGGCAGTTGTGCTTCCACAGGGCAGATTTAACAATTCTAGCGACAAACGAATTAGAGATTTTATAGCCGAAAAATGCCGAATTTTGGCAGTAGTTGGACTGCACGGAAATAGTTTCAAACCTCACACGGGCACCAAAACCAGTGTCCTTTTTGTCCAAAAATGGGATGATAAACTCTGTCCAAAAGTGGCAGATTATCCAATCTTTTTTGCAACTCAAACTAAACCCAGCAAAGACAATAGCGGAGAAAAAAATTATGTCAAAAATCAGGACGGCACAAAAAAACTAGATAAACACGGACATCCTTTTGTGGATCACGATTTGTTTAATCATGAAGGACTAACACAGGACGGCATCGCCGAGGCATTTGTAGAATTTGGACGGAAGGAAAAACTGTCTTTTCTGTAGGCTCGTTTGACTCTAATAGGTACAAAGTACTGTTGGACGAGCTGGAAATCACGGAGCTAAAACTAAGCGAAGTTTTGGAGGAGAATGACGATTTTAGGTTTGATAGCGATTATTACAAAAAAGAGAATCTTAACAACCCACTTTTAAAATTTGAAAATAAACTAAAAAATGTCTTAGAGTTAGAAAAGATTGCGAATATAAAAACAGCTAAAAATAGAGAAAATTTTGAATATCTTGAAATTGCAAATATTAATTTAAATCTTGGAACTTTTGAAACAAACACAATAACAACTAATGATAAAATACCGGATAGAGCAACTTATATTTTAGAAAGTAATGATGTTTGTATTTCTACCGTAAGACCAAATAGAAATGCCGTAGCTTATATTAAAAATATTAATAAATTATTAGTTGGAACAAGTGGTTTTACAGTTTTAAGAACAAAAGATATTCCGTCTGAATTGCTTTATATTTTTTGCAAAACTAAATATTTTATTGATTATTTAATTAGAGAAAATACTGCTACAATGTATCCTGCCGTTACGGATAATGACATTTTAAATGTAAATTTTCCAAAGTTTTCAAAACCCTTCCAAACCCACATCGCAGACCTCGTCCAAACTGCCCACAGCAAACTTGAAGAAAGTAAAAAATTGTATTCACAGGCAGAACAGGTTTTGCTTCAGGAATTGGGGATTGATAACGAAAAATCTAAAACTAAAAATGAAGAATTAAACATCTCAATCAAAAGTTTTAGTGAATCTTTTGAAGTTAGTGGCAGACTAGATGCAGAATATTATCAGCCGAAGTATGATGAGATTTTGGAGAAGGTTAGACAATTTAAATATTCAAATCTTGGTGGAAAAAATGGCTTGGTGGATATTTTTAAATCTATTGAGCCAGGAAGCGAAGCATATCAAAGTGAAG
>JBIIDY010000046.1:0-10270 GCA_044238065.1 Limisphaerales bacterium
ATTCTGCCTGTGCTCCAATTTTTTTATGATCTCTTTCTTGAGCCAGTTTTCGTTTTTCTTCAAACTCTTTCAATTCCTCTTTGGTGTCAAAAACCAGAGCATAAAGTCGTTGCATTCGAATATCCCTTTCTTGGTCTCCTCTCCAGTAGGAGGCCGAAAATTTGTCTAGGGAGAAGCCGATATTCCTCAATTCTTTAACCTCTTGAATATGCGGACCTTTACACAAATCTTCAAACAAAACTTCTCCAGTTTTTTCGTCCACGAGACGGTAGATGGTGATTTTGGGTGGTTTTTTCTCTTGCGAAACTCCTGTGACAGATTTAGTCATTGTCTCAAACAACCTACAGCCTTCCACAAAATCATAAAGTAAATCGTAATTTTCAGCCTCATTCAAATCTATCCATTTATAATCGCTGTGATCTGTTGATAAAACTACATTTTCTGTGTCAACCGCAAAACCAAAAAAGTGGCTATAAATCAAACCAGCTTTCGGATGATCAAACTCAAAAGTCTTGATAAATTCTGGATTTTGACACTCAATTCCTGCCTCTTCTTTAAGTTCACGGCAAATAGCCAATTCCAAGGTTTCACCAACTTCTAAGCTACCACCCGGCAAATCCCATTTTCCGCCACTGGTATCACTTTCTGCCCGCTTTAAAATCAAAAATTTACCTTCAGAATTTCTCACTACCGTTGTTACTTTATTGTTTAGAGTTGTGTCAAAAACCACCCCCCCGACTTCGTCGGCACCCCTCAAGAGGGGAATTTCTTTGTTTTCAAAATCCGCCCGTTCTTCCTCGCTCATAGCAGTTGTCCCTCGGGTTGCCAAATCTTGCAAAAGCTCTACTTTTAGCGGTTGATTCATTTTTTCAAATAAAGCAATAGCCTCTTGAAGTTCTACCTCTTGGACTTTAAAAACCAGCGGTTGTTTGAGCATTTCCTTGATTTTATTTTCAATCAAAGGTAAATCTTCGGGAATCAGATTTCGTGGCAAAACAAAGTCGTAATAACAACCGTTTTCAATGACTGGGCCGACTCCAAACTGGGCTTCGGGAAACATTTGACCGACCGCAGATGCCATCAAGTGGGCAAAAGAGTGTCTTTTTATATCTAGTTGTAGGTTGTTTGAGTTTTTTGAAATGGACATAGGGAATGGTTGATAAATTTTTAGGCTAAATAGTTTTTACTTCGCTTCTGTAATGTTTTTAGACATCATTTGTCTATTCCAGACCTTGTAAAAAATCGTTTAATTTGTCAACTTTCACCTTCTCCTCACCCTCCTGTGTCCGCACACTAACCTCGCAAGCAGAAATATCCTTTGGCCCAACAATTAACTGAACTGGGATTTTGGCTTTGCTTGCTTCTCGGATTTTTTTACCAAGACTTTCGTTTCGATCATCCACTTCGTATCGGATTTCATTGTATTTGAGTGGTTTCATTAGGACTGTTTCGTCTAGGATTGATCGGATTTTTGCCACATAATCCATAGTTTCAGGCTCGTTATTGATAGTCAAAATTTTAACCTGAGTCGGAGCCAGCCAAAATGGAAGATGACCACCAGTCATTTCAAGCATAAATGCCATAAATCTGTCCACAGATCCCATCAAAGCCATATGAATAATTGCCGGAACTTCATCTTCACCTAAGGCATTTTTGTAAGTAATGCCAAACTTTGGAGCGATGGAATAATCCACCTGAATTGTGGAAAGACTGTCTTCTTTGCCGTTGACATTTTTGACTTGAATATCAATTTTTGGCCCATAAAAAGCCGCCTCACCAACAGCATCGTAATAATCCACACCAAGCTCATCAAGTACTTGCCTCATAGCTGATACTGCCTCAATCCATTCTTCAGTCTCGTCACCGTATTTTTCTTTGTCGTTTTCAAAATCTGGTAAACTAAATCGCATTTTGTATTCACTAATTCCAATATCATTGTAGGCCTTAATAAAGCGGTTTAACGCCTCACCAATCACTTCTTTGAGCTGGTTTCGTTGACAATAAACATGGGCATCATTTTGGGTGAAACCTCGAACCCTAATCATTCCTGACAAAGTTCCGCTTTCCTCATAGCGATACACAGTTCCGTATTCATACAAACGGTAAGGCAAATCTCGGTAGCTTTTTGGAGTGTTCAGATAGATATTGTGGTGCATCGGGCAGTTCATCGGCTTTAAATAAAACTTTTCGGTTTTGCCACTGGCTTCTGCTCCTTCACCCTTTAGATTCACCATATCAATTGGGGCATACATTCCATCGGCATAATGATCCAAATGTCCGCTTTTTGCAAACAAATCAGATTTTCCGATATGTGGAGTATAGACATATTGATAACCAGATTTTTTGGCTTCTTGATAACAATATTTTTCTAGCAGTTGCCTAATTGTAGCCCCATTTGGAAGATAGAGCGGAAGTCCTGCCCCAACTGTTTCACTAATCATAAAAATTTCAAGCTCCTGACCAAGTTTGCGATGATCTCTTTCTTGAGCCAGTTTTCGTTTTTCTTCAAACTCTTTGAGTTCCTCTTTGGTGTCAAAAACCAGAGCATAAAGTCTTTGCATTCGGATATCTCTCGCCTGATCTCCTCGCCAGTAGGAAGCACTGAATTTGTCTAGGGAGAAGCCGATATTTCTCAATTCTTTAACCTCTTGGATATGCGGTCCTTTGCACAAATCTACAAACAAATCCTCCCCAGTTTTTTCATTTTCTAGTCGGTAGATGGTGATTTTTGGTAGGTTTATTAGCCTATTAGAATGATGCTTATCAAATTTAATTTTAAAATATGGATATTGAACATTTTCAAAATTCCCCAACTTTTCCTCGATGATATTAAATCCAAAGTTTTGGTAAAAATTTACTGCTTTCTTGTTACTTTTGACCACAGACGATAATAATTTACCATTTTTAACATATTTTTTCAATATATTTTGCAAAATCAATTTGCCATAGCCTTTATTTCTGTAATTTTCGTCAACAAACAAATCTTCCAAATAAACATGATTATCTCTTAATCTCAAACCTGCATAGCCAACAATTTGATTATTTTGATTTTTTGCGGTTAAGAATAAAGTAGTTTCGGAATTTAACTTATTTGTGTTAGTAATATTTTCAGGATTTAACCCAACAGCTTGGTTCTCAATTTCTGCTAAATAAAACTTTTCTTTTAAACTTTGATCAAACTCTGTTGAGAAAATAGCTTCTACTCCGGATTTAAAAATAGATTTTAGTTTATCCAAATCCTCAACCTCAGTTTTTTGTAAAATGATATTTTCACTAAAACCAGACTTTTCCTCAACCTTTTCAAACTCAAAAGCCACGAAACCATTTTGTTGAATTTTCTGATAATATTCTTCGCCAAGACCTGTTTGATACCAGTTTATAACATCTTGAGTGGTGTAATCAGTCTTAATTTGCCCCACCTTTGTGAAGTCTAGGTTTTTATCAACCGCATCAGCCAAATTTTTGTAAAAATTAACTTTGGTAATAACAAATTCCAAATCTTCCCCAGTTTCTTTGTTATGAAAAATAGCTTTATCACCAACTTTTATATCGCCAAAATATCTATCAGCTTCTTCAGGATTTAAAGCCCTAGTTTCTATAGTTTTTGTGCCTCTAACTATCCTATCCAAAGGACTATTCGCATTTTGATTATAAAAATTAAATTGCCAAGTTCTAGCATTATTTACTGTATTTGTTTGTTCAAAACTCACTATTTTTTCTTTTTTTAATATCATGTTAATTAGCTGAACCGATTTTTGATTGATTCGATAATCATCTGATGAATCTGTGTCGTATTCGAATCCCATTTTTTCATAAAAACCAATAGCTTGCTTGTTATATTTCGCAACCTCAACAAACACATCTTTATCTGTATCAAAATTTGCAACTGCCAAATTAAACAATTTTCTGCCCCAGCCTTTTTTCTGCTCTGATTTCAACAAATAAATTTCAATTAAAGTATTTTGCTCATCTGTTTTGCCAAATCCAACCGAACCGACAACTTTATTATCACAAGTCAAGACCATTACAAGACTTTGAGATGAATTTAAATACCCTTTTTGCTTTTCAATTTTTTCTTCACGGGTTTTTCTTTTTAGATGTTTTTGTATATCTTCTTCGGTTATACCTGCCTCTGGTTTTGGATAGGTTTCAAACCATGATTTATCTTTAAAATCAATATAATCTGCTACCAAATCTTCAGTTAATTTTACAATTTTATAATCTTCTTTTTTGCTAAGATCGCTCAAATTCTCAAAATCTGCCCGTTCTTCCTCGCTCATTGATGTTGTTCCCCGAGTTGCAAGGTCGTTCAAAAGTTCTACTTTGAGTGGTTGATTATTTTTTTCAAACAGTAAAATTGCGTCACTTAGCTCAACTTCCTGAACTTTAAAAGTCAATGGTTGTTTGAGCATTTCCTTGATTTTATTTTCAAGTAGTGGCAAATCTTCGGGAATAAGTGTGCGAGGCAAAACAAAGTCGTAGTAGCAACCGTTTTCAATCACGGGGCCGACCCCAAACTGGGCTTCTGGAAACATTTGACCAACTGCGGCCGCCATAATGTGAGCAAAAGAGTGTCTTTTGGTGTCTAGTTGTAGGTTTTGTGAGTTTTTTGAGATGGACATAATATATAATTTTAAAATATAAATTCAAAGTTTTTACAAAATTTAAAAAAAATAATTTTTTGTTTCCTTCTTCTTGTCAAATTTAACTGAGAAAATCGCTTGACCAAAGTTAATAATTACATAGTTTTGTGAATATAATTTATTTTAAAATCAACGAGTTTTCCTAAATTGTAAGCCAAAAATTATCTTAAAATTAAAAAAACTTGCAAAAAGTAAAAAAATATGTTTATGATATTGTTATAATTTAATTATTTAAAAATATGGAAGAAGTAAAAGTTATTAAAACTAAAGCAAATCCTGTGCAACGACTTCTTTGGAAGGTTTTTGGTAAAGAAGGCAAGGAAGGTTTCAAATATTCAAATGGTTACACGAAAGATCCGGATGAATCCACTACTGTAAATCCAAACGGTCACCCGCTAAACGACAGAATTGTGGCAGTATTAACCGACCCAACTATAAATAGAGACACTAATGTTTTTAGGCTAAATATCGCACATGCTCTTTTTCATTTATTAAGTATAATTGGGACAGAGAGTCTGTCTTCATCTATCAATGATTTAAGGCTTTCTGTTCTTATGGACTTATCATCTAAAGAATTTAGTAGAAAACGTGCAATGCAATCTATTTATCGCCATGCTGGTGTTGCTTATGAAATTGGTGAGCATGATAATAGATATCAAGAAATTTCTAGTTTGTATGCAATAACACGAATGATAATACTTTTGGAATGCTATGAGAATTTATACCAAAAAATTCTAAAATCTACTAAAAGTGAAGGTAAAAATAGTTTTTTTGAAGATAATTTTGAAAACTTACTTGTTAAATATCGTAAGAAAATTCAAAACAGAGTATCTGAATTGTTTCAAAATGGTTTTGATCATGTAATTAAATGGGAAACAGAGGCGTTTGATAAATATATCGGTATACAAAATTGGATTCATAATAAGAAAAAACTTGAACAGTTGACAGAGGAAGACATTGACAAAATTAATAATGAACATAGTATTGCTATCAGTAAGACAAGGCAAGAAAAAGATACTTTTATAAAGAGATATAATAATCCTGAAACAGGTGAATTAACAAAGTTTCAAACTTATTTTACAAATTTTTTACAAACAGAATTAGATATTTTTTATAAAGAACTTAATAGAGCTATTAAATCTAATGATTGGGGTGATTTCAACTATCTTTTAGAAAATGATGAAGATTTTAAATTAGCTGATTCTCAAGATATTGCTAATAAATACTTTAAAATTTACAACTCAAATTAAAAAACCCTTTTTAGCTAATTTATCCAAATGAAAATCATAATTCTTTTTGCCAAAGCCGGTGGTGGACACGAAAGCTGTGCCAAAGCTATCAAATCTCAAATAGAGCTTGCCAATAGTTCAGCAAATTTTAGCCAAAACACGGAAAATCTGGAGGCAAAACCGCCAAAAATTGAAGTTGAATTGGTTGATATTTTGGGCAAATCTCCCCAGTGGCAACAAGAATTATTTTGTCAAAGTTATGTTTTTTTGACCGAGAAATTACCCTTTTTGTGGTCTTTTTTGCAGATTTTGTGGAAATGGGACTTTTTGGCAAAGTTAACCAGCCTGCCTCTCAAAATCCAGATTTTGCCGTATTTAAAAGAAATTTTAACTCAAAAACCTGATAAAATTATTTGTACTTATTTTTTGGTTAATGAGTGGCTGGAAGAAATTCAAAGGCAAAGCAATCAAAATAAATCAAACCATTCCAAAAAACTTCCAAAAATCCCAATTTGGACAGTAGTTACAGATATTTTTTCTCCGCACACGGTTTGGTTTGTCGCCAAAAATTGCCAGTATCTAGTTTTTAGTCCACAAGCCAAAAAGTCAGCTCTAAGTCAGGGAATTAAATCTTGTAATCTCGTGGAATTATCACCCTTTTTCAACCCCAAATTCAACCAAAAGCCAAGCCAAAATGAAATTGAAAACTGGAAGTTAGATTTTTTTGGAGAAAGAGGTGATGAGAATAACCCAAAAACCCAAGTTTTAGAAAGTGACAAAGTTACTGAAAATGCAAAAGAAAGTGTTTTGAAATTTGATAATTTGGAAAAAAAACCTGAAATTTACGGAAAATTACCAACTGTGCTGGTCGTGGGCGGGGGCGAAAGTATGCCCAAAGGTGAGGAAATTTTACAAAATTTATTAAAACTGGAATTGAATTTTAACCTGATTTTTGTTTGCGGACGTAATGTCAAACTTATGGAAAATTGCCAAGAAATTGTCAAAAAATGGGAAAAAAATAATCTGTCCAGAAATGATTCACAAAGTAAATTGGAAATTGGAAATCCTGGAAAGGTTGAGATTTTTGGTTTTACGCAAAAGTTGTATGAGTTTATAAATATCGCTGATTTGGTGGTTTGTAAAGCCGGGCCTGCTACTATTTTGGAGTGTGTCAGTCAGCAAAAACCAGTGATAATTAGTCATTTTATTTGGGAGCAAGAGATTGGGAACCGTAATTTTATCTTACAAAATGGACTAGGATTTTATGAGCCAAAACCAAAAAAATTAGCCGAAAAAGTCCAAAAATTACTCACCAACAACAAGGAACTGACCATAATCCAAAAGAACTACCAAAAAGTCAAACTAGAAAATGGGCTGGCAGATTTGGCAGAGTTTATTACCCAGCATGAGTTATGAAATAGAAAACTACTTCAGAGTTTATTAAAATCATGAATGGAAGTGAGTAGAAAATTCCCCTCTTGAGCGTAGCTTGTGAACGTGCGACTTTGGAGCGTAGGGGTGGCAGCGAAGTTGACGTCTATTTTCGTAGAAAATTGGTTGCGGGAACTTGTGACCAAGTGTAGCGTAGCGAAACAGAGCGTAGCGATGGGGTGGTTTGTGGTGTTAATTTTTATCAAAGTTTCCAGATTGGCTTTGGAATTTTTACTTGACAAATTACACAAAATTATTTTGCCTTAAATAGTTAGATTTGGGTGATTGGCGCAGTGGTAGCGCAACTCCTTTACACGGAGAAGGTCGTAGGTTCAAATCCTACATTACCCACCAGATAATTTTTAAAAATAAACTTAACAAGAAAAACTAGATTTTTTAGATTGATTTTAGAATTTGATTTTAGGAAAATTTTTGAGATAAATTGTGAAGAGCGAAAATTGAACATTTTTAAAAGATATTTTTATTTTGAATGCATTGAATGTATTTCTAAATATAGTTTTAAATCATTATATTTAATTTTTTCAGGTTTTTTAGTCTAATATCAACGATAATATCAATAAAATATGGATTTTGATAACCTTGTAATGGATGGAAATACGGCTTTAGCACTTGGATCGATTGAGGCTGGATGTCGTGCTTATTTTGCTTATCCAATGTCACCTAGTAGTGGCATTTTGTCGTATCTAGCAAGGACAGCTAACCAAACTGGAATGCTAGTCAAACAAGCAGAAGATGAAATTACTGCGGTTCAAATGGCACTAGGGGCAAGTTTTATGGGCACAAGATCAATGGTTGCGACAAGTGGTGGTGGTTTTGATCTTATGGTGGAGACTTTGAGTTTGGCAGGAATGATTGAAAATCCACTGGTGATCATAATCGTTCAACGCCCGGGACCAGCCACGGGCCTGCCTACATGGACAGCACAAGGAGATGTTAATTTGGCAGTTTATGGTGGACATGGAGATTTTCCGAGGATAGTTTTGTCGGTAGATTCGGTGGAAGATTGCTTTTACAAAATCCAAGAGGCCTTTGATTTGAGCCAAAAATACCAAGTTCCCGTTATACTTCTCACCGAAAAAGCCATTGGCGAGTCCAGACAAACCGTTAATTTAAAATTAGGTCAAAAACCAGTCCAGCAATATCTTGTGAACGAAAAGGTTTGATCTTGCTGAAAAAATATGATAAAATTCTGACAAGAACCCGTCTTTCAAAAAAACAATGTAAAAGTAAAACTAGCATAAAAGGAATTTGTGTTTTGTGAGTTAATTAAAACCTAGTCTAACTTTGAACAATTATCCACAAAAACCTCCCCAGTCAAAGACTTTTGCTAGACTAGAAAGAACTATTTTTTCAAGTTTTTGAGCTGGAATTTCTACCCATTTTGAGCTAGGGCGATAAAGCATATACATTCTGATAATTTGTAATTTTTCCTCACAAGTGATCTCCAAAGTAGCTAATTTTTCGCATTCTTGATCAGTTAAAAAGCGAATTAGGTTGTAATCATTTTCCAAAAGGTAGGGACTCCAAAAAGTGATAAAATCAGTAGTCAAAACCTCATCAAAGCCAAACAAGGCACATTTTTCCTCCAGAAAATCAAAAATTTCATCGCGATGAACACAAAAACCAGTTTCCAAATCAAAGTCTTGAATCAAATCAGTTTCACCATCCCAAAATAAATAAGGAACTTTTTGACTGCGACTATTATTTTGACCATTGTTTTCCACCAAAATTAAGTCGTTAGTTTGAACTTCACCTTGCCAAATTAGATCATTTTCCTCCGTTATTGTTGTGAGTGGATAAATTACTTTGTATTTACCCTTACCTTTCTTGGCTTTAAAATTGACTTTGACGGACACTTTGGCTTTTTTACCCCCGAAACGGAAAGCAATTATAGGCTTGCGGACTTCTATCCCACTAGGAAAAATTCCTGTTAGTGGATCAGGATAACGAACATTAGTCCTATTACCAGAGGTACAAACTATCTCAAAACTTGAATTATTCTTGGGATCAGTTTTTAGATAATAGGTTTCAGATTTATATTTCGCTTGCGGGTTATTTTTATCAATTGGATTATTTTCGGTAATTTGATATACAACACTTTCCCCGTTTTTAATAATTGTGAAGTTGCTAAAATAGCCGTGTTTCTCATTAGGTAACCAATTAAAACAATTTTGTCCATTTACTTTGGTACCTTCTGCATAACCTCTTATTTCCATTCCTGTATTTTTTCTTTCGGGTTGGCGCGGATTAACAAAAGTTATGCCTCTTGGGTTAATATGGTCTCTAATATCTTGAATATTTCTGGCCCATAAATCAATGCCTCGTAGTCCCATTGGTCCATCGTCATCATATCCCAAATTATGTTTTTTGTTTAAATCTATAATTTTACCTATTTCTTGATTCAAATGTTGGTTAAATTCAGCGGTCAACTGCTCATCAACTTTCAACTTTTCAAATTTACAATTTGGAGATAAGTATTTGTAAATACCACTCATTGTACTTTCTGCTATCCACTCCCAATCGTCTGGATCAAGTTCAACTTGTTCGCCAAGTCCAAAAAATTCGTCTGCTAAAATTTTCCTAGTTACTATTTCATTAAAAATATATTTGGGATCTGGATAGCCTCCACTTGTGAGCGGTATAGTATAGCCAATCCCTATTAAACCTTTACACTCATACAGTTAATTTGGATACATAAATTCTCTATAAAATCAACAGAATAATCGTAAAAACTTCTCAGCCTTTGCTTCAATTCGTGCCATTTATGTTCAATCGGATTCAAATCTGGACTGTAGGCTGGGAGAAAAATCATGATGTGGCCAGCATTTTCCAGCATTTCTCTTAAAATTTGAGACTTGTGAAAGCTGGCGTTATCCCAAATTATGGTTGAATTTTTTGGCAATTCTGGCAGCAGCATATTTTCCACCCACCACAGCACCAAATCGG
>JBIIDY010000171.1:0-2809 GCA_044238065.1 Limisphaerales bacterium
TTATTTCAAAGACTTTTTTACTGACTCCGGTCAGTCTTTTGAATTCGTCTTGCGTTAGTTGTTGTAAATTTTTATAGAGCATATTGGAATTTTAAACAATTTTTTTATTTAACGCAAGGGGTCTAATATATTTGTATTAAACTTATTTTTAAGTTAATTAAATTAAAAAAATAAATAAAAAAATATGCCTAAACTTGAAAAAGTAAACCAAACCGCAAAAAATGAAATATGGGAAAATGAGGATATAAAAAGTCTCATTGAATCATTACCCAGAGCAGATCAACTACCATATTATCCGAATTATGATATAGTAGCTCCTGTAATGACAGTGTTGGAAAATTTGAGAAAAGCAAATAATCCAATTCAAGTTTTAAGAGATGGACTAGTTTTACCTAGAAGATTCTATAAAAAGTCAGTATATGGAGAAAAAGAAACTAAGCTTGAAGATTTAAGTCTAGTTTTAATAAATAATTTTGAAGACCTGAAAATATATATAGGACATTTTACTAAAGGTGTGGAGATTATGAATCAGGTTTCTGCCAGAAAAGGTAAAATACCGAATCCAGCTTTTCGTGATTATCTTATTGGTCATTGGCCTAGTCATAAGGACTTACAAGAAGAAAGACAGAGAGACAGCGAACACCATCGTTTTATGTATAGACTACAACCTGAGAGTCAAGAAATAGATTCTTTAGAAGAAATAAATACACACCTATCACAAATACAAGGAGAAAACTATAAAGGAAGCATAGAATGGTTAAATAAAGGTTTAATACAATTATTAATATCAGAATTACAAAAAGTAAAAAAATTAAAATCAGAATTTGATCAAGACTGTATTGACGAAGGGGCTAGAGAAATTAACGCACAATTTACAATATTTCAAAAAAGTCTCCAAAGTCTAGCGACAGAACTTGAAGATTTAGCCTATCTTAAGCCATATATTGAAGACTTGATTAGTAAAAATAAGAGTGGGAAAAATTCAGCCAATGATCAATATGCTAAATTAAAATCTCTTTTTGATAGTTTTTATTTTAACGATCCTGTTTCAAAGTCCACACAAAAAGAAAGGGATCCCTCCGTAGAGACATTGAGTAGATTGTTTTCTCAAGGTATATTAGATTTTTCTGGTTTTAGAGGCGATGCTGAATATGTATTGAATTTTACTAAACTTGAAGCACGTGTAAATAAGGAAATTGAAAGTATTAAAAAAAACGGAGAGAGAAGAAGAAACTATCGTATGACGGGCCATAACCCAGATGAGGTTGCACAAGACAGAGAAACAAGTTTTAAACAAAAAACTCAAGAAAACCAAGAGAAGGGTGTTGAAGGTTTATTTCAAGAAGAGAAAGATAAGTCTATAAGTCTTATAAACACTAAAATTGAGTTTATAAACAAAACTATAAAAAAGCTAAAAGAACTTTATAACTCTATTATAAATGATAACGATAATAATTGTTACTCTACAGATGAATTATTAGATTTAATAAATAATAGCAAACGAAGGGATAAAATTACAGGAATAAGAAATGCTTTGCGACTTCCTTTTTCAAAAAAATCATAAATAGGTTTTACTGACACATTTTAAAATTCCGTGTAAGCGGTTTAATAATACTGGTATATTTTGGTAAGATTTTTTATTTTCCCTGTTGTGTCAAATTACCAAAAACCACTTGACCAAATAAAATACTTGAATAAGTTTATTAACAACTCATTTTAAAATCAACCAATTTTCTAAAATTATAACCCAAACTAGAGATAAATTAGAAAAAATTGCCAAAAAACCTAATTTATTTTTGGAATTTAGCTGTTGAATTTCTGGAATTTTAAATTAGAGAATCAACATATGGGAATTTAACGTTGCTTTATATTTTCCAACTTTTGTGAAAACTTTGGTTTTTTCATTTTATTTTTGTGATTTTCAATAAATTTTGACATTTTTATTTTTTTTGTGCTATTTTTTTGGCATGCAACCAATAGAATACACTCTTAATTTACAAAGACTTTTACTGGTTTTACTAGGTTTTTCTTTCTTGTTATTATCTGGGATTTTGGTTTTTTTTGATCCTTTTAGTCAGTTTTGGTCGTTCTGGGTAGTACTTTTTTTGGTTACTATTATCATGGCAATCGTTCAAATTTTTCTTTTATTTTGGTGGTATTTTTTTATTCGCAAAGTCATTTTGTCGCTTGTCCAGGTCAATTCACTCGTTTATCAAAGTCTGACTATTTCAACTTTTACAACCTATCTTTTTTTGCTTTGGCACACTGGTGGTTTTAATAATTTTAGTTTAGCTTTGGTTATTTTTATGATGTCTAGTTATATTTTGTTTTGGCGTGCTTAATTTTTGAAAAGATTGACTGAAAATTCCAATGTAGTTATTTTAGCAGATTTTCGACTTCATACCAGACCCTGTACCACATTAGCCCCTAAATAAAAATTGTTAAATTATTCTACCCTGAACCATCAAAAACCCAAACTTTGTGTTGCTACCACCAAGAAGTAGGGATAAAGAGTTGAAAAAAATAAAATAAAATTAAGCTACTTTTAGTTCGAGCAAGGACTTCAACTACCCTTAAATTGTCACAATAATCTAAATCCCAGCCCTTAATTTTACTAAACTAAACTGCCAAAAAGCTCGTGAAAATTCAAATTTTGCCACTTGATTTTGTGAGTGTATGTTCTTTAAATGTGGCATATTTATAATAGACCTCTTGCGTTAAACATTTTTTAGGTTACAAATTCCACAAATTAAATTAAATCTTTTAGCTATTTTATTCAGTCTATATCTACAAATTCCGCTAATAATTC
>JBIIDY010000047.1:0-10137 GCA_044238065.1 Limisphaerales bacterium
CGTTAATTATTTTAGGTTTCATAAGACTTTTATGCCGAAGATTAACAGGTGGTTGTAGCCTAAAATGGGTTAAGCGAGAGATTTAGGACAGGTTCTTATATAATAAGAGAAAATCCTAACACCAGTCTATCAGAAACCCTAACCATGATAATAAGGGTTAAGACTGAAATAGAAAACTTTTTAGGAAACAAAGTAAAATTACTAGATAAGGAAGACCATGCAACTGATTCAAGTGATTTGTATCTTGACCTTAATTCAAGAATGGCAGAGCTCGATTTGGAAAATCCCATACACTCTGCAATTAAGCCAATACTGAAAAAACAAACCAGTGAATCAGGTTTTGAAAATGCAATGAGAAATGCTATGGAAATTTATCAAAAAAATCGCAATGAGCAGAATAATGAAAACTAAAAAACCTGACATTTTTAAATACGGAAACTACGGAACTTTTGGTAAGATTTGGTACCATAGAACACCCCGTCAAGCTACACTTGCCACCCCTCTGGTCGTGCCTCCCACGCTCGCAAGCTACACTCAAGAGGGGAATTTTGGTGTTAATCAATTAGCAAGCTGAATTAAAGGAGAATATTAAAGAGGAGTTTTTAGTACCAATTTTAAGCTAATTTTGGCTATTTCGGAATTTTGTTTGACAGAACATTTTTTATTTGTTGAATTTAAATAGTTTTTAGAGTGGATTTTTACCAGCTCTTTTGATTACCTAAATTTTTTAAATTTAATTTTTTTCTTCAAGTTTTTAACTTCAATTTTTTATGTATTTTCCCGTTATTGGACTAGAAATTCACGTCCAACTCAACACCAAAACCAAACTTTTTTGTAGCTGCCTCAACGAATACACCCCCGACGATCCCAACAAAAACATTTGCCCATTTTGCACAGGTCAGCCCGGTGCTTTGCCTCAGCTTAACAAGGCTGCCGTTGAAAAAGCCATTATTTTTGGAGTAGCTGTCGGTGCCAAAATTCCCGAAAAAACCCGCTGGGATCGCAAAAACTACTTTTATCCAGACTTGCCCGCTGGCTACCAAATCAGCCAATACGACAACCCCATCGTTGAAGGTGGAAAATTGGATTTTTGGTTTGAAAATAAAACTAGCGGACAATTTGAGATGGCATCAGTGGAATTGACGAGGGCACACTTGGAGGCGGACGCTGCGAAACTTTTACACTTGGGCGACAAAACCTTGGTAGATTTCAACCGCTCTGCCTGCCCTTTGATAGAAATTGTCACCGAACCCGTCATCAGATCTAGTGAACAAGCGATGGCTTTTGTGGCGGAACTTCAACTTTTGGTGCGAAAGCTCGGGGTTAGTGATGGTGATATGGAAAAAGGGCAAATGCGTTTTGATTGTAATTTGAGCCTTCAAACTGCCGAGCAAAAGGAAGCTGGAACTTTGCCAAATTATCGCACCGAAACCAAAAATATCAATTCAATTCGGGCTTTGGGACGGGCAATTGAGTTTGAAATTATAAGACAAAGTGAGCTTTTGAGCAAGGGAACCAGACCAGTCCAAGAAACTCGTGGCTGGAAAGATGACAAAAATATGTCCGTGAGCCAACGAAGCAAGGAAGACGCAATGGATTACCGTTATTTCCCAGAGCCAGATTTGCCGATTTTGGAGATTGCCCGAACTAATTTACCAAGTTTGGAAAGCCTGCCAATTCTGCCAAATATTCAACGCCAAAAATACCTTGATATGGGACTAAATTTTCAAACCGCGAACACTTTGGTCGGCCAAAACGCCGTGGGAAGCTACTTTGAAGAAGTTTTGAGTTTGTTGAAATAAAGTTAATTTTGTGAGAAATTATTGGAATTGATTTAGAATTTTCTTTGAATCTGGTTTTGGCTTATATTCATCTGAATGGAATGGAAAATCATTTATTTCAAAATATGTTGCTTTATTTTCTAATGGATTGATCGTAACATCTAAAAAGTTTTTTACAACTTCTAACAGGTCATTACTTTCCATCATTAAATAAACCCCTTTTTCAAAATTATCATTTAAAACTTCTCTAATATCTTGATTGGCATAAAATTTAAAATTATCCTTCATACAAACAATAAATTTGCCTTTGCTTCCGTCTGATAAAGTAGCATCAAAAACAATTAAATTTTTTTCAAATATTACAAAATGTCCAAACTTTAATTCAGGGTGATACGGAATTGGATTTTTATAATTTATTTCTAAATGACGATTTTCAAAAAATATTGTACCCTTGTGACCATTTGGATAAACTTCATTGAATTGACCTGACCAAAATGCCATAAGTTTAAGACTTGTTCGTTCATTTTGCATAGACTTTAGAAACTCGGGAGTTGATTGAGCTTTGGGGGGGGGCAAAGGATTCTGAAGACATATTAAAATATAAAAAAATTAGTAATAACTTTATTATACTTTATAGTATATTTTTAGTCAAAAGATTCATACTTTAGAATTTCAAAATTTATCTAAATAAATATGATTAACATTTCCCAAGAAAATAAACCAAACTTTTCGGAAAGTGTTAAATCCCTTTTACCAAGAATTGTGCCTTTTTTGTCGCTAGTTTTGGCTTTGGTGATGATTTGGCAAACAAAATCTCGTTTTGCTTTTTTGGCTGTGGGATTTTTTGTGGCTTTTTGGTTAACCAGTTTTTTGTGGCAACTTTGGCTAAACAAATTTTGGACAACTAAATCTAGTCAATTTTGGCTGTGGATGAGGCGATTTTCGCTTTTTTGTGTTTTGTGCTTTCCAGTTTTAGTTGGTGTAGTGGCGATCAATTTACCGAGTGAAACTTTGGCAAAGCTGCCGGTTTTTTTGGGCAAACCTTCCTCCACTTTTTGGCACGGAATGAGAACGAACGCAACTTTAGAAATTTTGGGAAAGGACGGAAATTGGCTGACTGGTTTTGGGCTGGGAGCGACTGGGCCTGCCGCTAAACTGGAATATTACAACATCAAAAATGAACGAGTTTTTCGTGATTATGAAGCGGTTGCCTACAAATATCGCCTTGTTGGAGAAGACTTGACCATTCCAGAAAATTGGTTTTTACAGGTGGCGATGAATGGTGGAATTTTTTATTTGGCAATGTATTTGATCGTGATTTTTTGGGCAATTTTTCCACTTTTTGCCGTGATTTGGCGACCGAGAAAACTTGGCATTTTGGAAATTGTAGGGATGGGTTTTTTTGGAATAATTGTTGGCAACTTATTTTTACATATTTGGGAAGTGCAAACGGTGGCTTTGGGTTGGACGCTCATCTGGTTTTTGGTAAATTTGAAAAGCCTAACCTCTGAGGAAAACACTGGACAAACTTAAATTTTAGCGAATTTAAAGAATTTTAGAAAACAAAAATCACGAAATTACTTTTTAGCTATTTTAAGGTTTTTTTGTCAATCCTTGTTATTTCCTTCTTTTTTGAAATAATGCCAAAATAAATTTGATTTTTTAAAACACTATGGAAATTTGGCGAAAATCACTGGAACCTTTGATCGGATTTGGCACCACGAAAACCAAAACTAATCGATGACGACGCAGTGGTCGCAGCTAACAAGTGGGAAATTTCTAATTACTAGTTTTAACTTATTTCTAATTATTTTTGAGTAGTTTTCAAGTTGTTGTTAATTTCAGAGATTTCAAGATTTTACTTTTTGGGAGTTACCCAGTAACCAAGGTAATTACCCAATAAACCACGAATTTGGGCGTCCAAAGCAGGAATCGCCATCAAAAAATAGATGAAAGGTGAGATCATAATTTGTACTAAAATTGCCCAGATTTGCTCCCAACCGAGTATTTTTTTTGTACTTTTTTCTTTTTTCTGTTCAACACTTTGGTCTTTGTAGGCAATGAAAACAACTGTCAAATAGCCAAAAACGAAAGTAAAAATATAAGAAATCCAAGCAAAATACTGTGAAAATAGCGATAAATTTTGGGAAGTAGCTGTTGCCATAAAACTATTGCCGTGGATAAAGTTTGGCAAAAATGGCCCAATTCCAAAAGCCAGTGGGGTCGTCGCCCAAAAAAAGTGATTGCTGTAAAGTAAATAAAGCCATTTCAGTCTAATTCTCAAGTCAATGCGGCGTCCAGAATCAGTTTTAAAAAATTGCCAAAAAAGATAGGGAAATCCCTCCACTCCGCCCCACGCCCACCGCTGTAATTGACGATATTGACTGATAATTTCCTCCAGATAATCGTGATGCTGAACTGAGTCCGCCTCCATTTGCCCGTAATGAGGGATGACCTGAAAATACCCGCCAAAAGTAACCAAAGATTTGAGAAAAACCAGTGAATCTTCGGCAATGACTTCACGAACCCAAAAATCCACCTTTTCCAAAACCACCAAAGGCACGGAATAAATGGCAAAAGTCGTGATTTGATCTTCCAAAGCCAAATTTGTCAAGTTGTAAAATGTAGTTTGAGTGGCGACAAGACGAGGCCAAAAGCCGATTTCAAAAAAGTTATGGTTGTAGTTGTGAACTGGCTGAAAAGCTGAAGAATGTCTGTCAGGACTGGCACAAAAACGATAGCTCAAGTGGCGAAAAAAATCACGTTTCAGATAAGAATCGGCGTCCAAACTAGTCACCAAAACCAAGTCTTTATCCACCTCCAGATCTTCCAAAATTTTAGCCCCAATTCTGGCCCCCCAATCTTCGTTACTTGCTTTTCCCTTTATTTCGCCAACCAAACCGTCTGGATGCTCACAAAAGAAAACTTGTAATTTATCTTGATTTCTTTCATTTTCTGTGTTCAAAAAATGTTCCGTTTGGCTAATTTCCTCCTCACTTTTCGCTAGATTTTCCAAGATAATATTTTTTTCCAGATTTGTTTGCTCTGATAGGTTTTCTGATAAATTGGTAATTTTTAGTTCAAAATTTTCTGGGTTGAGGTTTGGCTCTGCGGTTTCATTTTCAATTTCATTTGTTGTTTTTTCCAGTTCAATTTTAGGCTTGATTTTTTCCGCAAACTTTGCCAAAATCCAATTTTGTTGAGAAATTTCTTGTCTTATTTGCTCGTTAAATTCACTACCAACTCTAGCTTCTTGACTGATAACTACAATTATTTTGTTTAGATCATAATTATTTTCCAAAATTTTTCGCAAAGATCTCAAAAGTACCTCACTTGGCTCGTTATAAACAGCAAAAATAGGCAGATGAAAAACATTATTTGGCCAAAATTTACTTTCATTTTCTACATTTTGTTGTAAAACTTGAATATCTTGCTGAATTTTTTCTTGCCAACCGATTTGTTTTTGGTATTTTTGGGAGAATTTTGATAAATTTTCAAGAACCTGTGTTTTTTGTTCTAAATTTTGAGAGTTTTGTTCAAAAAATGGCTGAAAATCAAAGGTTTGCCACCGTCTATTTTGCTTGAAAGAAAAAATGGTGTAAAAAACATTGAGGCTAAATTTGAGCAGCCACAAAAAGCTATAAATAATCAAACAAATGGAAAAAGTTGTGGGTGAAATCCAAGCCAAAATTACTGCCAAAAATAAAAAAGACAGCGAGGAAATTGCCAAAAAACCTTCCAAAAAACGATAAAATTTGAATTTGCGAAGCTGAAGAACGGATGGCATAAAAAATCTCAAAAAAATCTCAAAAATGATAATACCAAAAACCAAACCAACTTTCCCAGAGTTGTCAAAAAAATCAGCCCATACCCAAATCCATACCATATTCCACTTGGTAATTCGCAATTTTAACATTTTAACACTACCCTGAGGCACAAAACAATCTTCCGGGACATTGCGAGTTTATTTCCCCGTCATTGCGAGTATAGCGAAGCAATCTTTTAACACTTTATATTTAACTTTACTAGATTTTGCCATAAGATCACTTCATTTCATTCGTGATGACACACTGTGGTTTGTTCTTCAAACGGATGATTTTTCCACGATATTTCCAGATTACAGGCTCAAAAATCTAGGAATTATCTCACCAACTTTGTCTTTTATTTTGTAATGTTCAACAATTTCATCCACTATTTCTTGACGATTTAGATTATCAGTGTATTTTGATCCATAAAGTTCACAGCCAAGTTTGATGTATCTTTTGTTATGCTCGGGGTGGAACTGGACACCGTAAAGATGTTTGGTTTTGTGGGCGACAATATGAATCGGGCAATGCTCGCTGTGTCCCAAATTAAGAAATTCTTCTGGTAAACTCACCACAAAATCGGTGTGAAAAGCATTAGTTTCAAAACTTTTTGGCAAAAAATTAAAAAAAGTATTCTTACTGTCTATCTTGTGAACCATCACCCGACCACCTTCCTTCTTTTCCTTGTTTTCAATGACTTCTGCCCCAAAAGTATGACACAAAAACTGCATTCCAAAACAAATTCCCAGAAACGGAATATTTTGATTTTCGGCAACTTTGATGATATTTTTGGCAGCGTCAAACCAATCCAACTCACCATAACTAACATTGTAATTACTTCCAGCCATAATAATATGGGAATAATTTTCGGGGATAAATTCAAAATTTTGCCAAGACGGATCAAAAAAATCAAGATAATCAAAATCCGCCGCCCGTTTCCCGCTAGAAAGGTAAAACATCTCCCGCTCAGCACCTTCCAAAACTAAATTTCTCTGTTGAATTAATAATATTTTTTTCGAATACATATGAGATGAAATTACATTATTTATAAAAATAAATGCATTATAAGTTATTTTTTTTAAAATGTCCAGTTTTTAGTTTCAATTTCTTTTTAACCTGAAATATCAGAAATTTAAAACTACTTAAAATAGCTTGAACTTGACACTAAAATTACCCGTGTGTTGCTATACCCAAACCCGCATTAAATTGCACTGGTTAATTCATAATTTTCACGTCATTGCGAGCTTTTCCCCCGCCACCACGAGGCACGAAGCAACCTTCTGGGTCATTGCGAGCGTAGCGAAGCAATCTTTTAAACTCAATATTTAGCTTTACTAGATTTTACCACAAGATCACTTCATTTCATTCGTGATGACCCTTAATTTGCTTTTTACTGGTTAATTCTCTTTCAGTTTTACTGTTTTTTCAGCAATTGGCTTCATTTTCCTTATTTTTTGACAAGTTTTAGATTTTATTTTTTGCTAAATTTAGTCTATTTAGTCTAATTTACAATTTTAGTTTCCAGTTAATTTTAATTTTTAATTCAACTTTTTAAAACTTTTTTCAATTATTTTTCTTCACTGTATGTCTTACTCTTACATTCCAGCCGACAAAATTATCACCGCTCTCAAAACCAAACTATCCACCGTCCGCACTGGCTCCGTCAACTCGTCAATTCTGGACACCATTGACGTTTTTGTGCCAAGTTATGCGATGAATATGAAAATCAGCGATCTGGCGACCGTCAACATTCCCGAGCCAGGACAACTCTTGATTACCCCTTTTGACAAATCAGTCCTTGTTAACATTGAAAAAGCTATTTCTAACTCCAATCTTGGTGTCAACCCAAACAATAACGGAGCTGGAATTCGCCTAGTTTTCCCACCGATGACCGAAGAAGTCCGCAAGAGTCGAGTCAAAGAAATTGAAAAATACGAAGAAAGTTTCAAAATTGAAGTCCGTAATTTTCGCCAAGATCTACTCAAAGAGCAAAAAAAACTCAAAGCTGACGGCGAGATTTCTGAAGATGAATTGAAACGGTTTGAGCAAGATTTGCAAAAAGAAGTGGATAAAATAAACGGCGAAATTGAAACTATTATCAAGCAAAAATCTAACGAACTGATGAAATTGTAATTACTATATTACCCATTTTTACCCATTTTTTTTGAATCCAGTATCACTAATTGAGGGCTTTAGTCCGATTGAAAAGCAAAAAGAATTTTGAAAAGTGTTTGTTTGGAGTTGAGTGTGTATGGTTAAAATTACTATAAAAAATTAAAAAAATTCCAGTAGGTTAATGGTTAAAATTGTCAAAAAATTCAAAAATTATGCTTCAAAATTCCCACAATCAAACAGAGATTTCGCCACAGTCAGCTTCCACAGATTTGAATTGCCACGTTCCAGTTTTGATAAGAGAGATTAGTGGTTTTTTGATTTTAAATCAAGATTTTGGGGTGAGGCAAACCAAGAAAATTTGGCAAAAAGTCATCGGTAAAAAACGCCAAAAATATGAAAATCGGGAAGAAATTGAAGGAGAAAATGAAAGTAAAAGTGAAGAAGAAGGTCAGTTTGGGGAGAATTTGAAAAAAGGAACACCCCGACAACCTACGGTTGCCACCCCTCTGGTCGTACCTCCCACGCTCGCAAGCTATACTCAAGAGGGGAATTTCAATCAAAGTAATTTTGTCAATTTTGGTATAATTTCGAAAAAGAGTTTGAAAATTTTTGACGGAACTTTGGGCGGTTTGGGTTATTTTGATTTTATGGCTAATTTGTGCCAAGAAAAAGGAATTGAATTGAGTTATTTTGGTTGCGATTTGGACAATGAGGTAATAGAAAAAGCTCATCAAATTGAAAAAGAAAGTGAAAAAAAGCCAGTAAAACTGAAAGTCAAACAGGCTAATTTTGTGGATTTTATTGAGGAATTTCCAGATGAATTTTTTGATGGAATTGTTTTAGATTTGGGCTTTTCTAGTAATCAATTGTCTAGCAGTGGGCGAGGTTTTAGCTACCAAAAACTGGAGGAAATTGTGGATTTACGGTATGATGATTCTACCAAAATGCCTTGCTGGCAAAAACTAAATTTGGTCAAAAACCCACACGAACTTGGCAACATTATTTATCGTTTTAGTGGGGAAAAGCTGGCCCAAAAAATCTCAGCCAATATCCTGACTTTTATTGAAAATTTGAGGATTGAAACGAGACAGAAACATTCAGAAATCACGGTCAAAGCATTGGTTGATGTCATTTCCATGTCTATTCCAGCTATTTTTCGCAAAAAAACCAACCAGATTTTGAGCCGTGTGTGGCAAGCTCTGCGAATTTGGACTAACGACGAACTGGAGGTTTTGGAGGCTTTTTTACCGATCGCGTTGAAAAAATTAGCCCCTGGCGGCAAGCTTGCTATCGTTAGTTTTCACTCCCTTGAAGACAAAATTGTAGCCAGTTTTATGCGCGATCTTTCCATCCCCGAGAGCGATGAATACGGCAACAAAACCCAAGATTTTCAGCTTTTGACGACCAGATCAGTGGTGGCTGGCGAAACCGAACTTACCCAAAATTCCCGTAGCCGAAGTGCCTTGCTTAGAGTTTTGGAAAGACTGGAATAACTTTTTGGTATGATAATTTTTACTGCTGGGATTCTAAAAAGAATAATTCTAAAAAATTTTGCTAAAAACTCATAATACAAAATAATTTTAAACTAATTTTTATACCAAGCTACCAAAATATCCGAGAAGAAGAACTCAAAATTAAAATTGGAAATGATTATTTTAGCGATTTTGATAATTCCAGAATAATTGGCAATATTGATTTTTGCGTTACGACAAAAACTGATAAAAACCAAGATTTTCTGTTGCCAGTTGGTTCTTTTCTCTGGGCAGAAGCCAAAAAAGGCAAATCCAACATCTACACTTCATTTGTCCAGCTGATTTTGACCATCGGAAAAGCTAGAACTTTTGACAAAGAATTACCACCAGCCTACCTTGGGGCTTTTGATTTCAAAAAAATTGCTTTTATTCCTTTTACTGCCGTCCAGGACATATTTTTTATTAACGACTTTAACTGGAATGTTACTCCATCAAACCACGAATCCAAAGAGTTTAAACAGATTCAAAACTGGACAAAAATCATTTTATTGTTTTAATGTAAATATATGTCTTCATCAAATCACCCAGAAATACAACAAATTCAGGAAGATTTAGTTTTTATTAAGAATCTTTACAAAAAATTGGTCCAAATTTTGCCAAAGTTTAATGTTGCTGATAGAACTGTTTTACCTTACGGACTTAAACCTCACACAAGGTCAGTTTCGTGGCTCGTTGAACAGGTAATCACTCAACAAACTAAATTTAGAAAAAAGGAATTAGGAATTGATGAAGTAAATTTTGATTTGCCAGATACTTGCCTTCATGACTGTGAAATTTATGTTGGAAAAAAGGTTTATTACATCAATGTTAATGCTCATAATGCTGATAGTATAGCCAATCCCTATTAAACCTTTACACTCATACAGTTAATTTGGATACATAAATTCTCTATAAAATCAACAG
>JBIIDY010000172.1:0-2804 GCA_044238065.1 Limisphaerales bacterium
AATTACCTCTCTCTCACTTTTAACCAAACTTTTTTAAATCTAAGCATTTTTTCAAAACCTCAAAATTTTTTAAATCATATTTTTGAAGGTTATCGTAAAAATCAACCGAAATTAGGAAATAGGTCTACTGAACAGTATTTAGACTTCCACTTTGATAACCTCGCTACAACCTCGTTTTTTTAGTGCTTCATATCTTTTGTTTTCTTTGCGATCAAAATCGTAGTCAATGTCCCAAGTTTTGCCAAGTTTTTCAAGCTCTGGAATGATTTCTGTGTAAAGTTTCGTGAGAGTTTGGGAGAGATTATTATTTGATTTTTTGGGCAAAGTGCTATTTTGCTCAATAGTTTGGCTTTGGATTAAACTTTGGATTTGGTTTTTTAGATCACTGGAATTGGTGTCAAGACCTAGACTTTGTAAAAAGCTGATTTCTTCGCTGGTTAATTTGGTTGATGTGTTAGACATAAGTTTGATTGGAGGTTAATTTTTATAAAAACTTAAACAGAGAAAAAATATTTGACAAGTATTTTATTTTGGTTTATTATAATAGTACATTTGGGATTGTCCCACGCCCCCCCCTAGCAATAGGGGACTTATTTTTTGTAAAGATCATTGAATTTTTGGCAAATATCATCGTAATCTTTTTGATCCAAATCGCCTAATTTATTTTTTATTCTGCGATAATCAATAACTCTGATTTGCGACAAACAAGCCAGCATTTCTTTACCACCGTGAGTAAATTTGATAAGCCTGTCATTCATTTTTGGTGTGCCGTTTTGATGATACATTTGGGTTGTGGTAGGAATTACTAAAAAAGCATATTTGGACAGTTTGGTGTGAATTATTGCAGGTCTTGTAAAATCTTTACCTTTACCGCTAATTTCAGTACCAATATTTTCGCCAAATCTGCACCACCAAATTTCACCCTCACGAACTAAAGGTGGTTTGTGATTACTTTCATCCAATTTTGGCTTGAGTACGAACCAGTCTAGGAAATTTTTGAGAAATGACATACTGATTTTTATTTCACGTCTAAAAAGGTAAATTTATACTTCCACAATTCCAAAATATTCACCATACTTGGCAATCATTTTTTGGTCACTACTCATCATTTTACAACTATTTCTCTTGGCTGTAAAAAGCTCCATGCAATCTTCAATATCGTCAATATTTTGAGCCAAATTATACGCCAAATGACAGTCCATTTTGTCAATTTCTAGAATTTCAAAATCTACTAAATAGCTGTAAATTTGCTCTTTGGAGAGTTTTTCTTTCCGCAAAATGTAGAAACAAGTAGTAAAAGTATTTGTAGAAATAAAAAGCCTATTAAAAATCTTTAACATTTCCAAAACTTTGGCTCTTCTAGGTCTTCCTGAAATAATATCCAAAACCACATTTTTGTCCAAAAGAATATTATTGGTCATAATTTCCATATCTTAAGTTTCTAAAATTAGCTTTTTCTTGAGTGGAATCAGCTTCGTTAAAAATTGGATTAGTCAACCTAATCGGCGGTAAATTTGAGTATTTTTCTATAAATTCTTGAGTCCGAGTTTTTGTGGTTTTTTTCTTGCTTACAGGCACAATTTGGAACATTTTACCATAATAATCTAAAAATAAGTCTTCATCTTCCTTATAGCACATTTCCAAAAGTTCTTTGAGATTTTTGCGAAGTTGTAGGGTTTTGACAATCATAATTTTTTTGGTAAAGTTAAAAAAGTGAATGTTTATAGTCAAAGATAAATGTTTAAAGTTGTCAACTTAGTTTTGCTAGAATCTTTTTTTCATTAAAAATAATCAATTAAAACTTCTTTTCCTTCTGGAATATCTGTTTTAGATGAAAAATCCATATTTCCCACTAGAATGAAATCCAGTTTTGAAACATTAAAATCCTTTCGTCTAGCCTGTATTTCTCCATGATTGTTCATTTCTCCTACTCTTAGCACATAATTTTCATTTTCATCAATTTTAAAATTTCGGTCTTCTATAGAGGACTTTGCAACTTTTACATAATATTCATATATCTCAGGATTCTCTTTTATACCTTTACAAATACCAATATGTTCGCTATCTCCACTGTTTAGCCCTAATTCAAGCATTTTTTCCACCTCAGCTCTAGCTTTATCATCTTTAAGCTTTTCCCTAACATCTTCTGGAGCATTTTGTATTATTGTTATAAGTTCAACAAAATCATCTGACTTTTCTCTCACAAAGTTAATTAAAGGAAAAAATTCTTCATCTTTATTTTCCCCAGCGATAAAAAGCTCAGCATTTTCAAAAGTTATTTTGGTGTTTCTACTTTGGTTTTCCCAGCTAAAATGAGGTCTAGGATGAAAGCTAATATGCTGTAAATTTTGATAAGTTTTAGTTTCATGTAATTGTTCGCCACGCACTACGCCACGCACTTCATAGGAAACCCATTCCTTAGGAAAATTATTATTTGCTGGGTTTTTTGAATTAAAAGAGCTGTTGAGATAAATTTGTAAATCATTTTGAGCGTCATATTTATGATCAATCTCTAAAATTAGTTCTTCTTCGCAAAATAAACTAAATCTTGTAAAGCCTTGTCTTGGAGATTTTTTAGTGGTTGATGTGTAGTTGTTCATAATTTTTTAATGTTAATTGAAAGTTTTTTAATTTTTAAACACTTTATTCTAATTTCCCCAAAATCACCTCCAATTTCTCAATCTCATTTTGGCTCAAAACCTTATTTTTATTTTCCTCCCTCATTACCATAATTCCGACTTTTTCTTTTATATTAGCCTTTTTCCAGTTTTCAAAACTTTCGTTTCCGTCCAAAAGATTCCATT
>JBIIDY010000173.1:0-2802 GCA_044238065.1 Limisphaerales bacterium
CTACGAAAGGTTATTTAGATCAACTAAATCGTTAATTATTTTAGGTTTCATAAGACTTTTATGCCGAAGATTAACAGGTGGTTGTAGCCTAAAATGGGTTAAGCGAGAGATTTAGGACAGGTTCTAAGTTATCAATTTCAGCATTTATTTTGTCTAACTGCCTTTTTAATTCTGGGATAGATTCATCTGGGATAGATTCACTTGTTTGGCTTGTCGTTTGCTCGGATATAATAAAGTATGATGGTAAAAAATGTTTAAAAAAAAGAAACTAAATTCATCTTAGCACAGTTTTTAATTAAAGTCAAGTTTTAAAATCAGTCAGAAAATCACCTTTCAATTACCCTTAAAAAAGCCAAAAAATAAGCCCGCTTGACAATTTGGAATTGTTTTCTTTAGATGATTGTAAGAGGTTTAAACAAGAATTTACACCCGAAAATTTACACAAACTTATCAAATTTATGTTCACTTTACCTACTCTTCCTTTCGCTTTTGATGCTTTGGAGCCACATCTTGACGCCAAAACTGTAGAAATTCACTATTCCAAACACCACGCCGGCTACGTCAACAAACTTAACGAACTTTTGGCTGATTTTCCAGAATTTCAGGCGATGACTTTGACCGAGCTTTTGGCAAATATTGACCAAGTGCCGTCAAATATCAAACAAGCAGTTTTTAATAACGCTGGGCAAGTTTTTAATCACAATATTTACTGGGAAACTTTGGGTCAAAAAACTGAATTAAGCGGAACTTTGAGTGATAAAATTAACGCAACTTTTGGGAGTTTTACTAACTTTCAGGAGCAATTTTCAGCAGCAGGGATGACGCAATTTGGCTCTGGCTGGGTTTGGCTATCTGTTGATATGGCAGGAAATTTGGTTATTGACAAAACCTCCAACGCCGATTCTCCGCTATCACAAGGCAAAAAACCTTTGATGGTGATGGATGTTTGGGAACACGCATATTATCTAAAATACCAAAATTTGCGAGCTAAATATATTGAGTCTTTTTGGAATGTTGTCAACTGGCAGGAAGTCGCTAGAAAGTATGAATTGACGAAATGATTTGGAATTTACCTGCCCAAACTCATATCCATTTTTAGCAGACAGCTAATGAAACACCTCGTCAGCTATACTTCAACCCATTTTCGTACGAAAACAGATGCTCAAACTACACTTGTCACCCCTTTGGTCGCACACCTCACTTGTTCGCAAGCTACACTCAAGAGGGGAATTTTAATCAAAAATAATTTTGGTAATCTTTGGGAATTATGATTTGACTTGAGAGGAATTTTTATAGTATTTTGAGTGAGATTTTAGTGTGTTTCAGTTAGCTTAAAATTAAACTTTAGTTTTTTCTAGTTTTTTGAAATTTTTTATCTTTATTTTATGGATTTTTTTTGGCAAAATGGTTTTAGCGAAGTCCTTTTTGGTATTATTCTTGGCTTGGTTCAAGGTGTAACCGAGTTTTTACCGATTAGTTCCACAGCACATTTACGCCTTATTTCGGAAGTTTTGGTTGGTCGTGATATTGGTCTCAAAACTAGCAATGTCATCCAGTTTGGAACTCTGCTCGCAATTTTGCAATATTTTCGCCAAGATCTAAAAGTTTTTTGGCTAAGAATTTCGGCAATTTTACAAGGCTTTTTTGCAGCCGATGACCGAGACAGACAGAATTTTTTCCAAACCTTCCAAAACTGGAGTAAAGTAAATGTAGAAAATGAAAAATTACTTGATAATTCAATCAACCAAAATAATCCTGAACACTCTGAAATTGAGGAAAAAAACCGCAAAACGGATATCACTTTATCTCAATTATTGGTTGGGACGCTGCCGATTATAATTATGGCTTTATTTTTGAGAAATTTTGCTGAAAGTCACCGAAGTGTTTTGGATATTGGGATTTTTGTAATTATTGGTGGTGTTTTGCTAGCTTTGGGGGAGTTTTTTCACCTCCAGACCAAGAAACTTCCGCATACCAAAAACCTAAATTTTGGCGAAGTGATTTTGGTGGGAATTTTTCAATCTTTGGCAATTTTCCCTGGAATGAGTAGGAGTGGATCAATTTTGGCTGGTAGTTTATTTTTGGGTAGAGATCGAGCAGAGTCAGTTCGTTTTGCTTTTTTGCTCTCTATTCCAGCAATTTTTCTGAGCGGAATTTGGGATATGGTTAAAATGATTTTGGATCTTTTTACTGGAAAAATGGCACTACTACCATCTGTTAATTTTGCCAGTGGGTTGGAAGTAAAATTATCTCTTTTGACAGTGGTGGTTAGTTTTGTTTTCTCCTATTTTGCTGGACTTTTATCACTAAAATGGCTTCTAAAATTTTTGTCTAGTAACACCAATTCCAGATTTATTATTTATCGCCTGATTTTGGGACTTTGTCTCATTATTTGGGCAGTTATGGCAAGAAAATAATCTATTAACTGGAAATCTACGAAATCTTTTACTAATTTATTGTAGATATTTCGCTCACAATTATTTCACAAAAATGCAGCTTCCAAATTTAGTCTATTTTCCTTTATTATACTCATTCAACGGTAAACTTTTACACCTTAATTATAAAAGACAAAAATTCATAGCAAATATCGTAAATTTATTTATCTTGTTAATTTGATAATGGAAAGAATATATCTTTTAAAAAAATTAAAACCAAAGCACAGCAATTTTAAAAACTTATATAGCCAATCCCTATTAAACCTTTACACTCATACAGTTAATTTGGATACATAAATTCTCTATAAAATCAACAGAATAATCGTAAAAACTTCTCAGCCTTTGCTTCAATTCGTGCCATTTATGT
>JBIIDY010000048.1:0-10087 GCA_044238065.1 Limisphaerales bacterium
TTTTGCCTGGCTTGATAAAAATAGGAGACTTTCTAAAAACTACGAAAGGTTATTTAGATCAACTAAATCGTTAATTATTTTAGGTTTCATAAGACTTTTATGCCGAAGATTAACAGGTGGTTGTAGCATAAAATGGGTTAAGCGAGAGATTTAGGACAGGTTCTAAATGTGCTTTATAAATTGAATTATAAGTTAATCTTTTTTCAATCCATAATTTGTAAAAATAAAAAAAACTATCACGAAAAAAATACAAAAAGGCTAACACTGCTGAGGATATTTGCAACAAATCTGTAATAATTTTTAAATTCCATAAATTTTATATTTTACTATTTTTTTTAAAAATTAGCTCAGCCCATCCAAATCTTCCAAAATTTCCAAATACTGGATTTCCAAATCGTCCAAAATAGCTTGGTTTTTTTCGGCGTGTTCTGTGTTATTTTCCGCTTCGTTTTTGGCAATTAGTTCTTGAATGTTCTTGATTTTTTTCTCGATTTTGCCAGCTTCTTTTTTGGTTTCGTAGAGTTTTTTGGCCTTTTCTTTGTCGGATAAATGACCAAATTTTGTGTTGTTTTTTGGACTAAATCCTGAATTGTTATCAGCGTATTTTTCATTTTTATTTGCATTATTTGAGTTGTTGCCAAAACGCATTTCCATTCTAATTTCCTCCTCTTTTGCCCATAGATAATCGGCGTAAGTTCCCAAAACTCGCTTGACCTGCCCAGCATTAACTTCCCAAATTTCGCTAGCAATCAGGCTGACAAAAGTTCGGTTGTGTGAGATGACAAAAACCGTGCCGTTAAACTCTCCCAAAGCCCGACCCATTGCCTCCACCGTTTCAAAATCCAAATGGTTCGTTGGCTCATCCAGCAGATAAACATCAGCCTTAGAGAGAAACATTCCCGCTAAACAAAGCCTTGCTTTTTCCCCACCTGACAAAACTTCAATTTTTTTGAGATAATCAGTTTTTTTGAATAAGAAATTGGATAAAACACGGTAAATTACCTCTTCTTTTTGCCCGCCCCGTTTGATATAATCAAAGACAGTTTCGTGAGGGTCAAGGTTCGCGGCGACATGTTGATGATAATAAGCTACTTTCAGTCCATTTTTAAATTCACAAACCCCGCCCAAAGGTAATAGTTCTCCAGCCAAAGTCTTCAACAGAGTAGATTTACCTTGTCCATTATCTCCCAGAATTGCAACCTTCATACCCCGATTAACATCCAGATTGATATTGGAAGCGATAACTTTGGTTTTGGGTTGCTTGTTTTGAGAGTTTTCCATTGTGTTTGACAAATTTTGACTTAACTTCTTTTTCAGAAAATCCACAATTTTTGGCGTGATTGGATACAGGTTTTCAGCTTCATATTTTTCTTTTTCTTCTTTGGTCGCAAACTCTGACAAAGTGTGACCCAAGTCTTTTGGCACAAAAAACCAATCCATAGCCCCACCTATTTTGTCAACAACTTCCAAACTTGCCATACCTTGGTTAATTTTTTCCTCAACGACAAATTCTCCATTTGGTAAAGCAATTGCTAGACCTTGAATAATCTGCATTTTTCTATCTTTTCCATCAATTTTACTCAAAACTTGCTTTGCTCGTGCCAAATTATCCTGCCTTTCTTCTTCCCAATTTTCTTTATTATAAATTTTTTTGTCATCACCAAACATAACTTTTTTACTTTCAGTTCCGGGCCAGTTTAGAGTCTCAAAAACAAAACCACGATCTTGAGAAATGGTTGGCAAATTATAAGTTTTGGCATAAATTTTAGCTTTGATCAGAGCATCGCCTGCGAAACTGCCAGAATTTTCTTCAATATCTTCAACCTTAATTTTTGGCAAATCATTAAGTGTAACCAAGTCAAATTTTTCATCTAGTTTTTGATTCTCCCAGGCGAGTTTAAAAAGTCGAATTTTGTGATTATTAGTCGTGGCAAAAAGAATTTTGGGTTTGGTATTTTCAATATTTTCAGCTTTTTCTTCAACTTTCCCAGTTTTGAAGTCCTTCTCATTCGCTCCATCATAACCAATCGTCAGGTTTTTACATTCCAAAGCAACACCGTCGCGGGTGTCAATCGGGGGAATATACATTTTCACAGTTGCAGATTTGGCAATGGTTATAACTTTTTCCTCGTCTAGCTTTTCGATTTGCTTGAGTTTGGACTGGGCAGATTTGGCCATGCTGGCTTTGGCTCCAAAACGATCCACGAAAGTCTGAAGTTGTTTTTGTTTGCGTTCAATATTGACATTGACACTGGCTGCCAGTGCCTCCCGCTCCTCCTTAAATTCCAAATATTTCTCGAGAGGCTCGTGGTGAAGAAAAAGCTGTCCATGTTCCACATCTAGGATACTCGTGCAGGTTTTCTTGATAAATTCACGGTCGTGAGTGATGACCAAAACTGTTCCCTTGAAAGTCAACAAAAAATTCTCCAAAAGCATCAAAGTCGACAAATCCAAATAGTTGGTCGGCTCATCCAAAAGTAGTAAATTTGGCTCAAAAAGAAGTGTGGCCGTAAGTTTGACCCGCATTTGCCAGCCACCCGAGAGATCGGTAACTTTGCCGGTTAATTTCTCATTTTTTAGTTGGAATTGGCTTGCAATTTTGGCACATTCCCACTCGGGCTTGCCTGTATATCTTTGCAAAAAGTCAATCACGGTTTCGTCAGAGCTAAAAGCGTCGTGTTGCTCAATGTAACCAAGTCGGAGGTTTGGCATCCACAAAATTTCTCCAGAATCAGGCATTTCTTGTCGCATTAGAATCTTGAAAAAAGTGGTTTTGCCAGCACCATTTGGGCCAATGACGCCGATTTTTTGCTTTTCGCCAAAAGAGACGTTAGCTTCGTCAAAAATTTTGCGAGGTCCGTAAGATTTGGTCAGGTTTTGGACTTGGAGGAGGACGGTATATGCCATAAAAATATACAATAAAAATTTAATTCAAGAGATTTCTTTGACACAATTTTCGCTTTATTTCGCTTTTATTTCAATCTTTAAAAAATCTTTTTTGAAAATAATAAAAATTAGAATTTAAAACTCAAATTTCACCCAAAAAATCAAGCTACTTAACTCAAAATACTTTTTTGAATTTTGGCAAACTTTTTTAAAAACTGATGCGGACTTGTTAAAAATAGTAACCTTGTTTATAATTTATATTGACAAAAGTAAAAAATTTGTACACGTTTATGACCGTCGTTATTTTGGGAGAGTTTTGGCTAAATAAGCAAAAAACCTCGTATTAAACAAAACAACAAAATCTTAAAAAGACTCTAAACTATCCTATTTTAGGTAATTATTTCTATATTTTAATTTTATATGACAAAACAAGCTGAATCGGTGGAAAATGATAATAATAGTAGCGAAGTGGCAAACAGAATGAAATGGGAGGAAATTTATAACTTGAATACGCTGGTTGCTCAAAAATTGTGTATGAAGGATGGTATTTTTGATTTAATTCATGGTATTAACAGTGTTCCAGAGTTGCAAAACTTGGGCTTGAAAGTTCATATAAACCCTCGTACTGTGAGGGTAGAAATAAAAGAAAAAATGGATATTACCATTAAAAAACTATCAACAATACGGGATAGTATTAAATATTTGTCAGGTATAATTTTATCTAATAATACTTCCGTTGAAGATTTAGCAATTGCCAAAATGGAACTAAAATCAGCTAAAGAAGATTATGTGGAAATTATTTCTGATTTAAAAAATGGTTATAATTATGTTTTAAACGAGTTTCATATTCTAAAATCCCCAGAATCTTTGGAAGTTAAAATCCCGAGAGTGGGCAGCATAGAAAATGTTACTGATATGATTAGAGGTACTTTAATTTCTGAAAAGCCTTTTACCGAAAATCAACTAAATTTAACTCTGGACAAGGTTATTGGCATTTTTTACAAAACCCCTGTATGTGTCGGTCGTGAAAATTGCTATTGGGAACTGATTGCCACTGATGGAGAATATACCAAAATTACAGATGTAAATTATTCAGATGTGACCTTAAAATTTAAAACTGTTGTCAAAGGTGTTACCATCTATTTTGAGTTACAATTAAATACACAAAAATTTTTAGATGCCAAAAAAATTGAAACGGGATATTACGATGAAAGAAAAGAACTGACTAATAGAATAAACACTATTATGCAAGCCTGTTTCAAATGTTCCAGAAAAACAGGGATATCAGGTTTAAATAGACTTATAAAAAATTTATACAAGTTAAACCTAATCAATGAAAATGTTATCTTGTCTAATACAGAAAATCCAGAGAGTTTCTTTAAGGATAAAGCTCACAGCGTAATAAATAATTTTATAAGAAACTACATACAGCATAAAAACATCAGTTCAGATGATAAAAAATTTAATGGAAAGACCTTGAGATTAAAGGAAATTATCAAGAAACTTTACACGCTGATTGAAAAATATGGTATAGCTTATTTAAAATCAGTTGAATGCTATAAAAATTTGGGAGGTGTTGTTGAGAATAAACCTACCGCCAAAAGGATAAATAACAGTATCAGGGATATAAGGGAGAAATACGAACAAGAAAGGGTAGCTAATGGTAATGAAATTAGCGTAATACCGTTGAATAATATTGTATCTATGCCTAAAAGAATAGGAAAAGGAGGGAGATTTTTGCTGTTGAGGAGAGAAAATGAACAAACCACTAACCCCTCCTAGCTCCAACCCCATAATTTAGCATATTTTAGTTACATTTTTCATATTTTTGAAATAATCGGGAAATTCTCTTGTTTAGCTTGTGTTTTTAGAAAAATTGACAATAGCCAAAATCTGTGCTACAATTAAACTATCAACAATTTATTCAAACTTATTTTTTACAATTTTAACTAAATTTTTATGGAAACATTTAACCCTAATCAAAAAAACCTTGATTTCTTAAAATCAGAACAGACTAAGACAAACATCAACGCAAACATGGGGGGGCAAAGCCTAGTTCACAGCCAGAAACAACACCACAAGAATTGGAAAGAATTAGTGAATTAGAGGAGAGAATTTCGGGCTTGGAAAAAGAAAATAAACGATTGAAAATTAGCGAGGAGACTTATGCGGAAATCGCACGAGAACACTTAAAAGGTGTACTTGCTGCACAAATATACAATCTACAGAATTATTATGATTTATTTAGTCTTAAAAATATGCTGGTTGCTTTTAAAGAACAGGGTAAAATACCTCATGGTTGGAATATAGGCAGTATAGAAGAAGAAAATAAAAATGTAACTAGAGGTGATAAACACATGCTCAAGAGTGATGACACGAAAATAAACAATAATTTTTTCACTATAACAGCACAAATACCTAATAATAAAAAGGGAACTTCTGATCAGCTAACAATGAAATTTAGTTGTGTTAGTGATCCATTTTCAAACAGAAGGAAAACTATTGAGATTTTATTTAACGGACAACCGATAGCTGACAACAACTGGCCAAAAGATAAAAATATTAAAACCACTGTTTTTGATAAATATGAAATTAACAATGCTCTCCAAACTTTTAATGAATTTTATAAACATTTTAAATCACAAAACACACCACCTACCACCAGCCCAAACCCCCAACCACAGCCTTAACTTCAGCTATTAAAACCTCCTCACTCTTTTTATCAAAAATGGAATCGCTAATGATTTGTCCGATTTTTCTGGATATTTCCAAAGTTGCTCCACGACTGGTCAAAGCTGGCATTCCAAGCCTTAGTCCGCTTGGTTTCCAGGCAGTTTTAGTGTCAAAAGGAATCACATTTCTATTACAAATAATCCCTATTTTTTCCAGTTTCTTTTGGGTTTCCAAGCTGTCTTTATCTTCTGGAAGCTTGACTAAACAGAGATGATTTTGAGTTGGCGAAATAATTTCCAGTCCATTTTCTAATAGACTGTTTTCCAGTGCTTTGGTGTTTTGCAAGGTTTTTTTGGAATAATCAGCAAAACAAATCCCATCTGGATGTTGATCCTCGTCCAAAATTTCCAAACAAGCTTGAGTCATTGCTGCAATTTTATTAAAATGCGGTCCACCACTGGTGCCGGGAAAGACAGTTTTATTGATTTCTTTTTCAAATTTTTTCTTATAAAAAAGCATCGCTGCACGAGGCCCGCGAAAAGTCTTATGAGTCGTCATCGACACAAAATCCGCCCCAGATTCTCCTGCTAAAAAAGGACTGGGATGAAGTCCAGTTGCTACCAAGCCGTTGATATGAGCGATGTCCGCCAAAACTAGCGAGCCGTAATTGTGTGCCATTTCTACCATTTTTCTAAAAAAAATCAACCGAGGATAGCTAGAAGCTCCGATAATCGTCAATTTTGGTCTGTGAGTTTTGAGTTTATTTTCAAAATCCTCCATATCAATTTCAAAACAATTTTTTTCCACCTCTTTGACATCATAATTTGCCAGTTTGAAAAATTTGAGCCAGTTACTTGTTTGATGCAGGTGAGAAAGGTGTCCGCCATTAGAAAGATTGAGACTCAAAACCGTATCACCAACCTCCAAGATTGACAAAAAAACCATCGCATTTGCTGGTGAACCTGATAAAACCTGGACATTAACCCCGTATTCCTCGCCAATTTCAAAGTACTTATCTTTAGGTCTAAAGACTTCTAGGGCTTTTTCTTGGGCAAAACTTTCCAATTTGTCAGTAAATTCATTGCCGGCATAATATCTCTTGCCCGGATAACCCTCGCCGTATTTATTACTCCAATGTGAGCCAAGCAGTTCCAGAACTTTGCTACTGGGGTAATTTTCGGAAGCGATTAAATTAAGAGTCTTTTGTTGTTTTTCTTCCTCTAATTGGGTTAAATTTTGAATAAAGTTAGACATAGAAATGGTAAAAATAACTTGTGAAAATGGTTAAAGAAATGGTAAATTAGAGTTAGAAATTTACTCTAAAACTTGATTTGATAGTTTTTTCTGACTATGTTTTTGTTGCGATATTTTGGAAAAAATTGAACTAAAAGTTGAAAACTTTTTTGGAAAAATTAGATAATAATTAGGTTATAAACAAGACAAACAAATTCCACCAAATTGTCAAAAATTGTGAAAAAAGCTAAATTAACCTAAAATTGTGGAGTTGAAAACCACTTGGAAATATCTTTAGAACTAGAAATTCCCCACTTGGGGGGTGTCCGTCAGGACGTCTATTTTCGTAAGAATTTGGGTTGAACGCAGTGATGGGTGGGAGTTTCGTGGTGCTAAATTTTTGCCAAAAGTGCCATAATTTACGTTAAATTTCCGCAGTGCTTTAGAAAAAAACAAACCAGTTTTGTAATTAAATTCTTGAAAATAAAAAAAAGATAAGCAGCAAGATTTGACAAGAAAAAATTTTAAAAAAGCTAAAAAACTTGTGGGAAAATTGTGGGAAAAGCAAAAGAAAGCAAAATAGAACTGTTAAAATGAAGTAAAAAAATAAAGTGACAAGGTAATTTTGACAAAAATGAAAAAGAGGATATTGTTTTGGCTACAAGTTTTTGCGATTAATTAACTCCAAAAAAATATGAAAAAAATCACTAAAAACAGCGAAACTAAAAAAGATATTTCCAATCTGGAATCTTCTCAAAAATTATCTCAAAAAACCAATAATTTGCCAAAAAACAATCTCAAAACTGAAAAACAAAACTCTGATTTAAAGCCTATTTTGAAATCTAGTTTGAAAACTAAGGTAAAAAATGATTTGAAAACCAAAACAGTGAAAATCCAAAAAAATCTACAAGAAAAAAGTCAAAATAGAAAAAAAATTCTAATTTTAAGCTGGGAAATTTTTCCACTTTACGCTGGTGGACTGGGCTTTTTGACTCAAAGTGTGGTGGAGGAAATGGTCAAACAAAATTGTGAAGTGGTTGTTTTGGTGCCAAATTTGCCAAAAAATATGAAAATTGAAAATACTCAAAGTTTGGACAAACGGGTTAGGTTTTATTTGAAAAAAAACAAGGAAATCCCTAATTTGGATTTTGAGCTTGATAATTTTGGACAAAAAAAAGTCAATCAAGTCAACTGGCCAGCTCTCTATTCTAACCAAAAAATTAAAAACAACAAAAAGTTTAATATTTATCCCCAAAACACGCCAGCGATTTCTAAGGCTTTTGCTTGGAGTGTGTTAGAATTTATTCAGGAAAATAACGATTTTGACTTGATAATTGGTATGGATTGGGAGACTATTCCAAGTTTTTATTTGTTGGAAAATTATTTTGGTAGAGGTGAGAATTTGACTTTCAATCAAGAAGATGGCTCAGAATCAAAAAATAATTTAGTAAAATCAGCTGGAAATTCCTTGACAAATTCAACAACAAACTCAAACGCTGGGAGTTCAATTTTAGCCAAAAATAACGAAATACAGGCTGAAAATTCCCAAAATAAAGAAAATACTACAAGCGAAAATTTAACGGAAAAAATTCAAAACGAACTCCAAATTGCAGCACAAAAAACCAGTCTAAAAAAGGAAAAGAAATTTGAAACAGATCCGGAAAACAGCTTGGAAAATCCCAAAAAACCAGAATTTTATTTTTATATTAACGCTACCGAGTTGGATCGTGGTCCCGAGCAAATCAATCAGAAAGAGAGTAAGGAAAATCCACTTTTAACCTTGGAAAAAAAAGCTTACAAACTTGCCAGCAAAGTCATTTCCATCTCTGATATTACCCGAAATATCTTGACAGATCATTACCAAGTTTTGCCAGAAAAAATTTTGACCGTGTATAATGACATCCATTTCGAGCCGTCCACAGAGCATTTTGACAATATCACTGGGGGCAAAAATGTCCTATTTATCGGTAGATTAGAAGTTCAAAAAGGCTTATTTTTTTTATTAGAAACGGCGCTTAGAGTTTTGGAAATAGACCCCCAAGTCAAGTTTTTTATCGCAGGGGACGGAGATTTATTACCGCAGCTTGTAGAAAATATCTGTGAAAAAGTTTTGGAAAAGAGTTTTTTCTTGACTGGCTGGGTCAACGAAGCTGACAAAAAAAGACTTTATAAAAGCTGTGATTTGTTTGTAATGCCAAGTCCTAGCGAGCCGTTTGGTTTGACTCCATTAGAGGCAATTCGGTCAGGAACAGCAGTTATTTCTTCCAAGACATGCGGTTTTTTGAGCTTGATTCCATCTACCCCGACCTTTGCTTATCACGATATCAACAATTTTGCCCAACTTATAATTTATTATTTACACAACCCAAATGAAAGAAACAGGCTTTTGGAAACCCAGAAAAAGGAACTCGCTCAGCATTCTTGGAGTAAAGAAATAGCCAAAATTCTTGACACTTTAGAGTAATCAAGCCAAATCTTTCCACACTAAAACCGACGAATAAAGTGTCATTTGGAATAAAGCAAAATAATCTTATGGCTAAAATAAACCTGGAAATTATAGCCAAAAACAAAGACTAGATTTTATCAAAGAGGTGTAATTCAAAGACTTTTCGCAAAAAATAATTCGCAGTTTGCCTACTTCATTTGTCCAGTTTTATATCCAAACCAGCATTAGCTTTCACTTGGTAATTTTGGAAAACTAAAATCTATACAAATTGGTAAAAATTTGGGTATAAACAAGCTACAGGGTGTCATCACGAATTGAATAATACATGGTGTCATCACGAATGAAATGAAGTGACCTTCTGGTAAAATCTAGTAAACATAAGTGGGTGGGTAAAAGATTGCTTTGTGCCTCAGGGTGGCGGAAAAAACAAGCTCGCAATGACGTGAAAATTAAGAATTAACTACTACAAGTTGGTTTAGGTTTGGGTATAACTGGGTGTATAGTGTTAAGAAAGACTCCCCCAACTGTGAATTCCAATTTATCATTAAATCAAGCCACCTGGTGTGTCAAAAGCTTTGAAAAAACAATATAACTAAATAACCGTTAAATCTTTAAAAATGTTGAAAACCTTTCTAAACTCATTAGACCCCTTGCGTTAAATAAAAAAATTGTTTAAAATTCCAATATGCTCTATAAAAATTTACAACAACTAACGCAAGACAAATTCAAAAGACTGACCGGAGTCAGTAAAAAAGTCTTTGAAATAATGGTTTCTTCAACGCAAGATAATTTTGCCAAAAGACCCACCAAAAGAGGTAAAGTTAGCAAATTTTCTATTGAAGATCAGGT
>JBIIDY010000049.1:0-10074 GCA_044238065.1 Limisphaerales bacterium
TGCTGAAATTTCCTACAAGAAAAGCATATACGACGAGCATATTTTACCACAATCTTTTACCGAAAATTTTGAAGAAAAATTCCAAATTCAAAAAAATGACGGTGTTTGTCTGATCAATTTTCGCAGCGACCGAATGAAACAATTTACTCAGATGTTTTGTGATTTGAATACCGAATTTGATTTGAATTTAAACATTTTGGCTCTCAACGATTACGGCGATGGAAATGCTTTGGAAATTGAAAATGAAAAATTAAAAGTAGAAAATAAAAAAGGCTACTATCCGATTTTTAAATCCCAAGCAGTGCAAAGAACTTTGGCTGAAATTATTAGTAAGATGCCAAGAATAGAAACGGAAAATGAGACGGGAAAGAAACTGGAAAAAGAGCCAAATTTGTCAAAAAGAGAAATAATTAATAAACTAAAAGAAATTCAACAAGAATTATCTAAAAATTAAATTTTGGCATAAACCAAAGACAATTTTCTGTTTGTTGGAATTATTTTTACAAGTTTTTACGGTGAAATTTTTTATGAACACTTTACCATTTTTTCATGTTTTTCAAAAAGTCAAACAATTGGCAAATTTTTTCAGGAAATCTGGACACTTTTCACTGTTAATTTTTAGCTTTTATATTGTATTTTTTAGCTTGGTTCAAACTTCAAACCCAGTAATCATTCCAAATTTTTTGAACCCAAATCATGATTTAGCTTTCAATTCAAACTTAACTTTGTCTAGCAATATTTCCACTAAGTTGGCAGCAACCGAAGGTATTGGCACTTCCCCGACTTCCTGTGGTGAAAAAACCTTGACAATTGCCAATATCATCACACCAGGTGCTTTTTTTCCTGTAATTCCATGTGCTTTGGATTCTACCGGGAGAGTTCAACCGCTTTCACCAGCCCTGATTCCTGACATTATGATTCGTCTTTTTGGAATGATTGCCAGCCTCACTTTTTATCTTTTTTTTGGAATTTTGATTTTATCTGGTGTGATGTTCATCTGGGATGGAATTAGTGGGAAAACCCGTAAAATGGCGGAGCGAAATCTGTATGACACCATCTTTGCTTTAATTTTAATTTTTGGAACTTACACGATTTTAATCACGATTTTGAGACTTCTCAACTTTGATTTTGCCAAAACGAATATCCAATTTTTTGATTTTTGACGACGGAAAATATCTAATTATTTTAAAAAATGAAATTCAAAATTCACGTTACCCAAAAAGAAGAAAGTTTAACAAGAATTAAGCATTGTTTTCACGATTTTCTAAACTGGTAAATTGACATTTTTCGTCCAATCAGTGAGATTGATTTTCAAAAATAAAGAAGAACCAAAACAAGTAAAATTTGCTAATTTATCAAAAAAATATGCCAAAAAACACAGCTAACACTGCCAATCAACTCCTCACAATTTTTAACGAACTGCCCAAAACTTACCAGAACGCTCTTTTAAAACTTGCCAAAACAATGCTCAAACAAAGTGAAAAAGGCAAAGTCAAATATGGCACTGACATTGACCAAAATCAAAATCAAAGTCTGGAATACTGGCAACAACATGCCGAAGAAGAGCTGGCAGATTTCCTAGTTTATCAGGAGAAAATTAGAGAAGTTACAAGTCAATTGGAAGAGGGGAAAATCAACAGATGAAAATATCTAAAAAATTCTCTAGCAATTTGAAATAAATAAAATTGAAATAAACTGGTAACTTGAAAATTCTATACCCAAATTCATACCAGCTTGTACTGGTTAATACCTAATTTTTACACCATTACGAGCTTGCCCTCTGTCATTGCGAGCGTAGCGAAGCAATCTTCTGGATCATTACGAATTAGGTAACGATTGGGTACGGCAAGGAAGTGAATGCGTAAGGAACAACCAGACCAAGTACAGGAGCAAAGCGACTAGGCGAACACAGTGAACAGAGCGTAGCCGAACAGACCAAAGGGAACAGAGGCTAACGAAGCAATCTTTTTTAGCTTTACTAGATTTTACCACAAGATCACTTCATTTTATTTGTGATGACCCTTAATTTGCTTTTGACTGGTTAATTCTCTTGTTATAGCCTGTTTCATTCGTGGCGACCCTGACTTCATTATTTTGGTTTTTCAAGATTTAAGCTGCTGATATTTACAAACTTTTTTCAAGATTGCCCAAGTATGAGCTAACGTTGGTTTGGGTGTAACTACGCAAATTTATAAAATTTTGGGAAGAAAATTGTGGAAGTTTTATGAATGTGAGTTGCGAGTTTCATAAAAAATTTACTTATTTTATGTAGTTTGGCTGAATAAAAATTTGACAAAAAAGAAATTTTACTCAATTACTTTGGATGTATTTTGGTTTATTTTCCACGGCCCAAAATCACATAAAATATCACACAAAATTCGGGAATCGTCTAGCGGTAGGACTGCAGTTTCTGGAGCTGTTAACCGGAGTTCGAATCTCTGTTCCCGAACCATTTTTAACAAAAAAAATTAACCAAAAAATAAATAACCAAAATAATCATATATTAACAACAATTCAAGCTATTATTCAAATAATCAATAATATAACGGAAGAAGTATAACGAAAAGAAATTGATAAAAAAACTATGAAAAACTAGAAATTTTGGAACTTTTTGGAACTTTTTAAATAATTTTTAACGCAATTTACTAAGTTTTTTATGTCCAAAGTTTTAGCTGTTATTACTACTTTTTTCCCAAACTTTTCCGTCACCCGAAACATTGAAATTATTAAAGAGCAGGCAGATTTGACCTTGATTGTAGATAACGGCAGCGATGAGCAAAGTCAGCAGTTTCTCCAAAAATTTGAGGGAGACCCCAAAGTCAAGATTATCTGGAACGAGCAAAATCTGGGAATTGCCACTAGTTGTAATTTGTCTGCTTGGTTTTTATTGAAATTGAACGAGAAAATCACAGGTAAAAAAAATGATTTTTTTCAAGGTGAAAAATTAGAAAATTGGCAAAAAAATCTAACCAATCACTTGTCAAATCAAGAAAATGCTGTGTATAAACCTGAGGCAAAATTGGCAAAATTAGAAATTGAAATTGCCGAAATTATCCAAAATGAAACAAACGAAACACAGTTCCAAATTCAAAATGAAACTAAAAATCAACGTGAAAAAGAAACTGAAACTTTTGATTGGCTATTGACTTTTGATCAAGACTCCACTCCAGATCACGATTTCCTTTCCAAAATGTTGTCTTTGTCGGGTCGTGCCAGTGTAGTTTATGGTGATCAGTTGGGTGTGATTTGTCCAACTTATTTCTATAAATCTACTGGTTATTTGGAAAAAAAGAATTTGACGGAGGTTGAATTTTGTGAAATGAGTGCCTCAATGTCTTCTGGAAGTCTCATTAGCCGTCGGGTTTTTGAACAAGGAGTTTTTTTTGAAGATAGATTTTTTGTGGATTATTTTGATAGTGAATTTCACCTTAAAGTTCGCCAAAATGGTTTCAAACTTCTGGAAGCCTCCAAAATTACCTTGACGCACGAGCTAGGCAAAATTACCAAAGCAACTCTTTTTGGTAAAAGCTTTATTCCATCCAACCAACCTGCTTTCCGTCGTTACTATCAAGCTCGTAATCGTTTTGTTTTCTACTGGCGATATTTTTTGTTTGACCCAAAGTGGTGTTTGCAAGATTTGCGAAACAGCGTGATGGATATTGTCAAAATGTTACTGGTTGAAACAGATAAGTTTGCCAAATTTCAGGCTTTTTGTCTAGGAACTCTTCACGGTGCAATCAACAAATACCAAAATCCAGCTCCCAAATTCAAATAAAAAAACCACATTTTGAAAACAACGAATCATTGTATACCTAAAACCACATCAACTTGCTCTGGTTAATTCCTAATTTTCACGTCATTGCGAGGCACGAAGCAATCTTTTAACACTTCATATTTAGCTTTACTATTTTACCGCTAGATCACTTCATTTTATTCGTGATGACACCCTGCAACCTTAATAAAAATCAGCTGGGAGATTGACAAAATCAAGGCACAAACCAGCAAAAATCCCAAAAAAAACCTTATGAAAAACCGCAACCTGACATTTTTACCACTTGGGCATTACACCGATGAGTTGTCCAATTTGACCTATTTACGAATTCTTTCTGATACTCATTTTGAAACCATCAAGCTGCCAACAGCCATTTCCAAATACAAACTACAACATCTTATTCAACCACATTTTTTACTTCAGGCGGAGCTGATCTGTACTCGCAAAAACTGGATTTTGAAAGAAATTAACTCCTTTGATAAGGTTTTGGAGCCAGCAACATTTGCCGATTTTGAGAAAATTTATAAAATTCAAGAGGTTATTTTACGCTACTTGCACGACGGACAAGAGACCGATATTTTGGAGTTTTTGTGTCAATATTTTGAGCATTTTGGCTTAGGATTGAGTCTTGTGGAACTAGAAAATCAGCTTTCTATCAGACTTGGGTTCGGGGCAAAATAGAATTTGAAAAAAAGACTGGACAAAAATAAAAAACTATGCTACAATAAAAGCGAAATCTAATTTGAAACAAAATGGAATTTGAGGAATTTCAAATGGCAAAGAAAATCTCAGAAAAATTGTTAAATATGGAGTTTTTGAGAAAATTTTAAAGTTTCCTTTTGGGTAAATAATTCAAAAAAAATTATAAATTGACAAAAATAAAAAGCTGTGTATATTATTGTAAATATATTTAATTTTTACGCAAAATAGTAATTTTTATGTCAAACCCTGTAAATGAAAACCTTGATAATAATGATGTATTAGCATCTCAAACTCATAGTACGAATATACAATTTCAACTTAAAAAATTAGCAGCTTTGAAATCAGGACGGAAAGAATTCACCGGTAAATTTATTCCACTAGAAACAAACGAACACTTTCAAAATCCAACACCATCAAGCGAATATCAAAATCAACCAACCCCAACCCAGCTTAATAATCAATTTAATCCAACTCAATTTCAAGATTATCACAGTCCAGTCCAGTCTAATAATAATCAATTCAACCCAAATCATCATTTCCCCATTCCAGTTCCAACAGCGTCAAATGGTTCAGGAAATTCAGAACAAAATCAAAGTCAATTAACAATACCATTAACATTTCCGGGATTAGGTGGAATTGACCAAAAACTAAACCAAGTCCAAAGTCAAACTAATGAAATCAAACCTTTTTCAAAACCAACCATTCCAAACCAGTCTTTAAAATCTAGTGAAAACACTACAATAGAAAAATTACCAGAACCTAATAGGATAATAGGAAAAAGCATTATCAAATCTTTTTTTAGAAAAATTACAGGAATAAATCAACCTGACGATAAAGAAACTATCCCAACAGTTGGAAAAAATAGCGATGTTCGTTCTGTGCAAGAAAATCTAAATGCAGTGATGAAGTTGGAAAAACCTAATGACTAAATTCACTTTTCAACTCGCTCACGGAAAATTTGGTTTTTAGTTGAGGAATTATATTTTGGTATTTTGGTTTAATATTTTGTACACCTTGATGGTCTTGGCTTTTTTCAAGTTGGAGTTTTTGCCATTCATCCTGACTTCTCTTTGCCCAGCGAAATGTCCTTTCCATAGCACTTTTGGCTTGTTCTTTGGAGACTTCAGACGGCAGACACTCATCCAAAACCAGAGCAATATCCGATCCCAAAACTGTTTGAATTCCCATGCTAATCTCGGGTGAAAGAAAGCGTTTTTGTCCATTTTTTGGCACCTTAAAACTCACTCCACTTTCATCAAAAGTCCTAATCGCAGACAAACTAAATGCCTGAAAGCCCCCAGAATCTGTCAAAATAGGTCGGTTCCAAGAGTTGAATTTGTGTAGTCCGCCAGCATTTTTGAGAATTTCCAAATCAGGATTCAGCCATAGGTGGTAAGTATTACCCAAAATAATCTCAAAATTTAGTTTTTCCAGTTCGCTATTTATCAGGCTTTTGACGCTTCCAATCGTGCCAATAGGCATAAAAACCGGCGTCGCGACCACCCCATTTCGCAAAAAAACATGCCCCGTGCGAGCCTTGCTTTGAGTTGACTTTTTATTGATAACAAAAATTGACATTGGAAAATAGATTATTTCCTAACTGAAAGATTTTTTGGCAAAATTGTCAAGAATTGGTGCCAGGTTTGGTAGAAAATACTAACTTAACAGAATCCTAAAGTTATTTCTCAAAAGTTCCGTTTCCAAAATTTCTGTATGAAAAATAAGCGTAAAATAGCTATCATCCAGTTTTTCTATCACAAAAAATCATATTTAATTTCAGAATTTTTACTTTGCGTCAATCAGTTTTATTTCAGCAATATCGTATAATTCATAGTCTATTTTGACCGGAGCAATAAATAAATTCAGCACTTTTGGGTTATACCTAACTTTGCCAACTATTTGATAATTTTTCCCAGAACCAGAATTATCATCTCCTCCATGGGTACCAAGAAATTCTTTTCTATTTGAAGTCCAGTATTGATTTGTAATGCCTTCTGTAGGACTAATTGTAGTCATATCAATGAGATTAATATATAAATTACCTTCCGACATTCCGCCTGACTCAAGAATGAAAGTTTGAAGTTTTTGACTTGGTTGTGAATTTAGACTGGCTTTGGACGAGTTGGAACTTTGCAAGGCTTGTTTTGAAGCTGGTGTGGTGCTGTCTTTAGAAATTGACTGATTAGATTTTGGCGTAATTGGAGTAGAAGATGATGTTGAATTCTGCTGTGAAGCCTGGCTTTGAGAAATTTTAGCAGATATGGAAGAGGAACTTTGACTTGTGGAATTTAAACTTTGTTGATTTAAAGTGGAAAAGCTTGAGGAAATTAAAACCTGAAGACTGGAAGATGAAGAAAAATTATTTGAAATATCTTGACTTGAATTACTTTGGGAAAAAACATAAAAAGCCCCGCTTCCAAGAAAAAATAAAAAAGCTAAAAGAGCTGTAATTACAAGAGATTTGGATAATTTTGGCATAATCTAATTTAGAATAATTTTGGTTATAAATTAAAGTTTGACGTGCTTGGGGCTAAAGAGTTAAATTGAAGTTGAATTGGTAATTTTTTATTTTTGGGTAAAGAAAGCTCGTAACTAATTTCATTATAACCAAATACATACCTAGAAAATTCACTTGTGGAAGTTGCCGAAGTTGCAAAATAAAGTTTATCAGTATTTGTTAATTTTTGTAAGGCTTCTAAAATTCTGCATAAAAACTAAAAAACTTATTTTAAAGAATTTCTACACTCAAAGAAAGCTTTTTTAAACGATAAAAAGCCTAAAAATAGGCTTAAATTATTGTCATTTGATTTGATATATTATCTCAATTCTTCGTATTTTCGTATTTTTTATCTCTTAAAATTAACTTTTCAAGTTTTGGTGAAATTTTATATTTTTACTTTTTTACTTGGTGCCGAGGGTGGGACTCGAACCCACACTTTGTTGCCAAAAAAGGATTTTAAGTCCTTCGTGTCTACCATTCCACCACCACGGCTAAACTGCTATAAATTGAAATAAAAAAGTCAATTCCAATCAAAAAAATTCTAAAAAGATATTTTGTTTTTGTCAACTAAAATTTTGTTTTTGCTTTTTTTAGTTTTCCCAATTTTTTGTCACTACTTTTAAAACTCAAGTAGAAAATGAATAGAAAAAGTCAGTTTCATAAGAAATTTTAACAAGAAATTATTGGAATTTGAATAACTGATTCTTGGGATTTTGACTAGCTTAGGATTTTTCTATATAACTTAAAAAACCTGCCCAAAAGCAAGTCTTCTTCTTGAAACTGTTAAAAAATTATTAAACTTGGAAACTGTTCAAAAAGTTCAAAATACTAGCAACAATACCATATGCAGCTACCGAAATAATCAAAGCTACAATCGCATTAATAATCATCTTCTTACCTTTTTCAGGTCCCTTTTCAGAGTCAGTCATCCAAAGGAAAGCCCCATAAAGCATAAAGATAATCGCAATAGATCCAATAATAAAAGTCAAAATAGTAGCAATACCAGTAGCTAGTTGTGGAAGGGTTTGAGTCCCTTGGATAAAGCCACAGTCAGCACCTCTGCAAGCCTGACTACCTTGAGGAAGTCCCCCAATTGATGTTCGGGCTAAGCTTGGAATGGAAACAAAAGAGAAAGTAAGGGCAATAGAGAGGATAAAACTTGCGAGGATTTTGGGTAGATTAGAAAACATATAGAGTAATTTTTAAAAATAATTAAGTTGTTGATTTTTTTGTTTGAAAGAAGGTTTAGACAACTTGTAAAGACATTATAATTGGTTATTTTTATTTTGTCTAGATTTTTTTTGAAAAACTTGAAAAATTCTATTTTAAGCTGATTTTGAACCAAAAATAGTCAATTCAAGACTGGAACCTAGCAGAAATTTTTGTTATTGTCAAGTAAAAAATTATCACTAGAATTAGCGGGGTAAATTACAGAAACATATGGGGAAAGACAGTCAAGTTTTCAGATTTACCAAAAAATAAAGTTTTGTGTGGACTTTGTTTTGATCATATTTGGAATAATTTGGGATAATTTGGAATAGTAATACCTAGATTGACAATAAAATTATTTTGGATTATATTTTTGCCATATTAAATCCTCATTTCATAATTTAAAGTAGTTTTGCTAACTTTTTTCACCATTGGTAAAATTTTACTTTTTTAAGTCTCTTTTAATCTTATAAATTTCGGTTATTTTATTTTTTGGTAAATACAAATGATAACTTTTTCAACTAACATAAAGCTTAAATCGGGAAATAAATCTATTTTAAATGTTTTTTATTTCAGCTATAAGTTTCAAATCAAAAATTTAAGATTTTTTTATAGTTTTATAACGAATTTATGAATTTCACAAAATTTTGGCAAGAGCAGAAAGGGGCGATTTATTTTGGTATTTTCTTGTTAATGTGCCTTTCGCTTATATTATACTCTCAAAGTAAAAATCCAGAAAAAGTCAGAAATCTGGTGGAATTTTCGCTTGATTTGGTGGATAAAATGGAAAAAGAAAATCTGGAATTGGTGGAGTTTTCCAAAAATTTTGGGCAAAGTGGAGCGACAAATAGCTTCTCGGTTAGTTCAAGTCTTCAGCAAAGTTTCCAAATAAATGAACAAATAAGCGGGCAAAGTTTAGTCAGTCAAGGAAAAACAGAAGGAATTGAGCCCACAAGGGAAATTAAAGTGGAGGATTTTGATATTTTGATTACCAAGATTGAAACCAGTCAAGCACAGTTTGGTCAAGTTGTGTGGCCAGAAAGTTTGGGACAAGACACGATAGTTTTGCAAAAAACTGGGCAAAAAATGCTAGAAATCCACAAGGAAAACTGGGCAAAAATTTTGGAAAATTTAAAAAATCGTAAATCCAACCGGGACGAGCAAAAAAACTGGGCAAAATTAGAGCAAAATCTCAAAAATAAAGACTTGGCGGCAACTTTGAATTCTCTGGAAAGTGGACAAAAAATTTTACGAAAAGAGCGGGAAATTATTCTGCAAAATCCTAATATCTTGGCTCAAAATGAAACTTTGGACAATGTTGACAAAAATTTAGAAAAAATCGAAAAAAGCTTGATTTTACTAACTGATTTGAAAAAAAGCTTGGTTGATAATTCTATTCCAGACAGTGAACAGCAAGAGGTTGAAAAAATTTTTGAGAATAATTGGCCAAAAATCCAAACCCTTGAGCTAAAAATAAGTCAATTAGAAACTGAAGCTTGGGTTTCTAACAAAGCGGAGCTTGCAAAACTTGGTAAAAATTTGTTAAAAAAATATACATAAACAAAAACCTTTAACATTCAAAAAATACCTGAAAACTACAGTTCAAGGCCTTACCACCTGGCATAAATTTTTAGTTTTTCCAAATTAAAGATATTGATATTTACAAGCCACAGGGTGTCATCACGAAGGGAATAGACTGCACAAGAGAATTAACCAGTAAAAAGCAAATTAAGAGTCATCACGAATAAAATGAAGTGATCTTTATGACAAAAATTTAATAACCCTCAACCATCGAAACTTGGTGAAAAGATTGTAAATATGCTATAATTAAGGGTAATATACTCACAAAATAAGTGTGAAAATTTGGCAAAATTTGGAATTTTCGCTAGCT
>JBIIDY010000050.1:0-10062 GCA_044238065.1 Limisphaerales bacterium
AACATAAATGGCACGAATTGAAGCAAAGGCTGAGAAGTTTTTACGATTATTCTGTTGATTTTATAGAGAATTTATGTATCCAAATTAACTGTATGAGTGTAAAGGTTTAATAGGGATTGGCTATATCTCACTGGGAAGCCATTTTTGGGTGCTAGTCATTTTACTCATTACATTATTGCGATAGTCAATTTCCAGAGTTTTGACCAGTTTGTAAGCTGGATTAGAATTGAGAAAATCCCAAAGTTGTTCGTTTGCCAGTGGATTGCCAGAATTATAAGAAAGTAAAATATACTTGGCTTGAGTTTGTAAAATTAGCTCCTTGACTGCCTTAATTGCCAAAAAATCTCCGTTTTGATCCCGACGAAACTCTTCAAAAATATTATTGGAAACAGCATCTTTACTGTCCAGCCTTCTCTGATTGACGCCAAAAAGTTCAGGTTGGTCGTTGAGAATTAGGCTATTCCAAAAATGATAATAGGCTTGGTAGCGAACCCGACTTGGTGGCATTTTGACATTGCCCGAGCCGTAAGGAGGATCAAAATAAGCCAAATCCCAGCTTTGATTTTGGACTAATTTGAAAATATCTTCTTGGGAAACTTGATGTTTTGTTGCTTTTTTATCGCAAGAATTTTGTAAAATAGGAGTGGTGAGCCACAAATCCTTAAAAGATCGTTTTGACCAAGTTTTGAGATAGGCTGAAAAATGTCCCAGCGTGCTATCCACCTCGTCCAAAGCTAACATTAAACTTGTCAATAAAACTGATTTTTCAATATTTCCCAGTTTTTGTTTGTCAATTATTTTGTCAATTTCTTGTCTAATGGTGTCCACTTTTTGGGTGTTTTTGAGTTGAAATGGCTTTTTGATTTCATCTTCTGTACCGCCATAATGCTGACTAAACCAACCATCAATGGGAGTCAAATTATTCAAATGCTCCACTATCGGCTCGTAAAAAGATCTTGGTTTTGTATTTTGTAAAAAGCACTCTGCCAAAACTCGAGAATAACTGGCAATGTCATTGGAGTGAACGGTCAAGCCCCAACTAGCAAAAGCCTGCGAGCAACGAGTAGAGCCGCTAAAACCATCCAAAACAGTTTTGATTTCCCCAGAGTAAATATAATCTTGTAAAATATTGGCAATATGTGGTAAAATTTTGAGTTTTGACCCAGCATATTTAATGCCAAAAGTTTTTGGGACAGTTAGATTTTGACCAAAAAGATCGGCTTTCAAATTATTTTTAGGAAGTTCAGTTTCTTTTTTTCTAGTCATTTTGACCTTTGTTATGTTTGAAATCATTGATATCACTTTGTAAAATTTCGTTAGCTGTACGATGACTTTTTGCCCTTGAGTTAAGACTTAGAGCGATTAATCTGACTAAATCTAAATTGTGATTGTAAGTAATCCAACCAGTCAAAGTTTCAAAAAAGTTTTCGGCATTTTTGGTATTAGTCCACATTCCTCGCTGCAGGGCATTAGCTGATTTTCCACCATAGCGAACTTCAAAAATATACTGGTCTTTCTCTCCCAAAAAAACATAAACTGGGTGAGTTCTACCCTTGCCATCAACTCTTTTTTCAATTTTGACGACTTTTGATTTTGCCAAATTGTAATCAAAAACCATTATATTGCACTGCTTCTTTTTTTCATCATAAATTAGTGGCATTACACTAATATCTAGTGAAAAAGCAGGGCTTTTAAGAATGTTTAAAATGGTATTTTTATCGGTAATTAAATTGCCAAAATCTTCCAAAAAAGGAAATAAAGTGCAATTTTTATCGGTAGAAAGCTGTAATGGCCCATGTCCGTATGCTTTGAGACTAAGTCGTAATTCTGCTTTGGTAATTTCATTGATAATAACAATATCTTCTTCCATGCTTTTTGATCTAAACATGTCTTTACCAACATGAAGACTGCGATAATCGTACATAAATTGATTGATAAATTCCGCAATTCCCACCTCTACCAAGTCTCCATGAGTTTTATTGCCAAGTAGTCGCATTGTGAATATATTTGACAAAGTATTGACAATCCACTCTGGATTTTTGCCAAAAAGTAATTTAAGTCGTTTTTGAAATTCTTGGTAAGCGGTCATATTTTGAGTGTTTTACAGTATCTTTTTTTATCAATATGGAATGTTTTTTTCTATTTTTACAGAAAATTATTAGAATCACCTGCTTAATTTTATAGAATTTTCAGTTAGTTTTAATCAACTAAGGAAATTTTGAAAGAAATAAGTAAAAAGTTGACAACTGTATTAGTTTTGAAATTAGAAATATCTCTAAAAAAATCAATTCCAGCGGCCGCGATACTGGAGACTTTCTGCCAAATGTTGAGGTAAAATGTTTTCAGAGCCTGCCAGGTCAGCAATTGTTCGAGATAATTTCAAAATTCTCATGTATGCCCGAGCTGAGAGTTTGAGTTTGTCAATGGCGTTGGAAAGAAGTTTTTGCCCGCTACTATCAAGAACGCAAAATTTTTGAATCAAAGGTAGCGGCATTTCGCTATTAGACTGAATTTGACCAAAGTTTTGGGTTGAGTTTTTTGTATTAAGGCTTTTAAATCTTTTGGTTTGGATATCACGAGCCACCTGCACTCTTTTGGCAATAGCAGTAGATTTTTCGGCAATTTCTGTTGACTGTAACTCTTCTTTTTTGGGACGACTCACCTCTACGTGAATATCAATTCTATCCATAATTGGTCCTGAAAACCTTGCTTGGTAGCGAGAAATGGCAGCTCGGTTTTGGGGTTTGTTGAGAGCGTCTGGATCGTCTGGGTCAAAGCCACTGGGTGTCGGGTTGGCAGCAGCAAGGAGATAAAACTTGGATGGGAAAGTTAAACTACCACTAGCTCTGGCAATACTAACGAATCCGTCTTCCAAAGGTTGTCTCAAAGCCTCAATTGTATCTCGCCCAAACTCTGGAAACTCGTCCAAAAAAAGCACGCCTCGATGGGCAAGACTGGCCTCCCCTGGTCTGATTTTACTACCTCCACCAACTAAAGCAACGTGACTGGCACTGTGATGTGGAGATCTAAAAGGTCTTTGACTAATAATTTGCCCCCGCTCCAACATTCCAGCTACGCTATAAATTTGGGTAGTTTCCAAAATTTCATCCTCTGTCATGCTTGGCAAAATTCCCGCATATGCCCTGGCAAGCAAAGTTTTACCACTGCCGGGACTGCCCAAAAATAACACGTTATGCCCACCACTGGCGGCTATTTCCAAAGCTCTTTTGGCGACGATTTGCCCACGAACATAGCCCATATCATTTGGCAAAAGTCCAGAATCGGCTTTATTATCCAAAGTTTCCGTGACTTTTAGGTTAGTTTGATTTACGGTGAAATTTTCTTTTTTAAAGTTGAGATTTGCAAGCTCCGTTTCCAAGGTTTCTAAAGTTAGTGAATTTTGCCTCGCATATTCAGTTTTAATTAGATTATGAATTTGAGTTTCCAGTTTTCTAAGCTCCATACTTTCTGGGTTATATTTTGCTAAATTGGACGCTAATTCTTTATTTTCTAGCGGTTTTTCCAAGTCTAGATTTTGGCCATTTTCTAACTTTCTATCATTTAATTTTGACTTTTGATTGGAAATAAATTCTTGGCAAAGTTCTTCAATTTTCACTATCAATTCAGGGTTTAGTTCAATTTCTCTCCAAAGTTTCTGGACTTTTTCTGGTAATTTAAAAGACATAAAGAAATAGTAAAAAATAGTAAAAATTGTGAAATCAAAAAGTGAAAAAAATTAGTAAAGTTTGAGAACTTAAATATAGAAAAAATTAAAAGACTTTTGTGTTAAAAAAATCAAACCTGAAAAAGATGAAAAAACCATAAATTCAAATATCAACAATTCAAATAATTTCGGACTAAATTCGAATTTAAAAATTTAATTTTCAAGTATTTCCTAGCAACTGAAATGCAAAAAAATGTTCAAAAAAATGTTCAAAAATTCAAATATATTTGCAGGCTGATTACTTTTTGTTTTTCCGTCAACCCAAAATCCCGTAACTTAAAAATCGCTTGAAAAAATCCTAAAAAGTTAAGATAAATTATACTCAAACCTAGACCAAAATTGATAAAATTGCTTAAGAAATTCCCCTCTTGTATATTTTCTCCCAAGAAAATGTGTTGCGGGAGCTGTGGCGAAAATGAGTGATAGCGAATGTGGGAGGAACGACCAGACCAAGTGTAGCGTATCGGAACAGAGTAAAGTGATGAGTGTAGCTTGCGAATGAACAAAGTGAATGTGTGAGAGGAAAGAACGGAGCGTGGGAGGCACGACCAGAGGGGTGGCAAAAATTGATACAGTTTTGGGTATATTTGAAAAAATGTAAATTTTAACACATAATTTTATATGACCTTCTAGAAAAAAAGCGAAAAACTGAGAAATTAAACTAATTAGCTTTATCATAACCTTCCAAAAACATTCCAGGTTTTCACATTCTTGGTATTTTTTTTAGATTAGTTGTCGTTAATTTTTAGCCACAGATTATAAGGGTAAAAAGTCTTGACAAAAAACTAATTTTATATTTTAATTACAAGCATATTTGCTTTCACCTTCATCTTTTTCTAAATTTTTCTCAAAGTTTAGTTAAAAAAATTTCTTTTTACATATTTTTCTGAATAGCTTATTTGGCGAAATTTAGCTTATTCTTAAAGAAATTGGAATTGTTTTACAAATCTTACTCTATCTTTTTTCAACCATTTTTCAGTAATTTTATGTTATTATAATTGAGCCAGATTTTAAATTTCAGATTCTCAAAATTCGCAGCCTAGACAAACATCGAAACTGATAAGTCGCATCTCATTGAATTTTTATTGTTTTATATTTTACAGTTTTCCGTCAGTTGGTTTTCCAAAATAATTTTTATCTTACTCAATAGCAAAAATGGCATTTAAAAATCTTTTTCAAAACAAAGGGCGTAAGCAAGGGCAAGTCATCACCCAACTCAACAAACTAATTCGGCAAAATATCCAGTTAGTTTTGATGCGAGAGCGGGTTTATATCAAGCAAATGGTTATGCCAAACAACAGTCTTTACTGGATGGAGTTGAGAGATGGATCGGTCACTACGGCGGGAATTGTTGATCACAAGCAGACCTTGATTGTTGACAATGAAGAATACTGGGTTTTAAGCCACCTGATCGTCAACGGAAGCAACCCAAACCACATTCAGGAAGTTTTGGCACATATTAACATTGATTACAAGAACAAAAATCTCTTGACTTTTTGCACACCAAGAATGGCAAGTATTATAGGGCTTGTTGAAAAACATAATTTTATAGAATTTTCCCCCACGTATTTTTTGGCAAAATTACCACATATTGCTTCAATTTCTACAGATTTTTTTAGTTTTAAAAAGTTTTGCCAGCTTTATGAAGGAGCTCAAAAATTTAATTTTTTTATCTATCTCAAACCAAAAATTGCTGAAAACAATTAAAATTTGTCACTAAAAATTTCCTCATAAAAGATCGGACATTGAAATCAGTGTGCATATTTTTATGATAAAAAATGGGCTGTGGGAATTGAATAACCATGCCCAGACAAGTAAAGCAAACAAGTTGTAGTGAATAGAGTTGAAAGCAATGTTTATTAGACCTATTACGATGAACAATTTTTAACACAAGAATCTCCTACACCCAAATCCAGACCAACTTGCAAACTTAAAGTACTAAAATATACTGATAATTATAAGGGATAAATAATAGCAGATTCAATAAATTTGTGCATTCTGATGTGAACTTGAGTATAAACAGTGGATTTACTCCAGTCCACTTCGCTCCAGACAGATTGCTTTGCCAATAAGTCCTTCAAAAAAAGGTTTTTAACTATATTTTGACCTGAAATTTAACCATAATTTTTATTTTATGCTTTTATTTTATTCATTACAAGAGGTTTATTGACTGTTTAATCACTCTCCCGTTTTGATTTCTCTCTGCTGTTTTTTTCTGCCTATTAGGAATTTTAAAAAATTTTCTTTCCTTTTTATTTCCAAAATCATTGTGTCTAGCTCTGCCAAGAGATTATTCTTGTAATAAAATCCATTATCATGAATTGCAAGGTCTTCGTCTGATTGGTGTTTAGGGATTGCATTGATACAAAACATTTCCCCATATTCTCTTATTCCTGAGACGGTCTCAAAAAATTTATCCAAAATTTCTATAAACTGTTTTTCTATTAGATCCAAACTTTCAATATCTTCAAATTCAGTATTTCCAAGATCTTCTTCAGGTTTGACTAGACTAGCTAAAACAGAGGCTAACTTTTTTTTAAGTATTTCAATATCTTGCTTTTTTACTTCTATCTCATTTTTTAAATTTTCTGAAAGGTCTGGTATCTGTAAATTACCTTCCTCTAAATCAACTAAAGCTGATAAAATAGTTTCTTTGGGTAGATAGCCAAAAACTTTCATATCTGTTATTTGGCCATTACTATCTTGTTGCAGAATAAGATACGCTTTGTATTTTTTTGATCGCATAAATTCTTCAGAGGTTTCAAAAGTTAATATCAAACCATCCGAGACTTTTTCTACTGTTGGTTTTTTCCAATATTTTGGTTTATCAATTTCATCTTCAGCATTTGGTGGTTTTAAAGCTAATACTTTACAAGATGGAATTTTACTTAAAATATCTTCTCCTTTTTTTCAGCTTGGTATTTTTTTATAAAGATTATAAAGAATTAAAGCATTTGAAATGAGAGTGTTAATGTCTATTTGTCCAGCTCCCTCAATTTTACCTATAAACTTATTAAATGTTTTTATAAGGTCAGGTGTTGTTGTCATAAAAAATAATAATAATTTGAAAAACTTGTTGTAAAAACCTTAATTTCTTTGTTTCTACTATGAATTGCAGCATATTTTTTTGGAGTTGTCAAAAAGGGAATTTCGCAATCTTTGGACAAGGGAAATATGACAAGATAGACTTTCTGTCCACAAAAATAAAAACTTTTTTTAAAGGAGTTGGTGGGAATAATCTGCAGGTTTGACAAATAAATAAAATTCAATCCTTGTTTTAAGTAATTTGAAAGCAAATTTAACAAGCAATTTTAAAAGTAAAATTCAACACTTTTTTGGTTTTTTCTTGGAATTTTTTCAGCTTTCTATTCCAGTTTTTTTCTTTTTCCACCACTTTTCCAAAACTATTTCACGGTTTTTCCTTCAAATCTCAAACTCTTTGTTAATTTTCATCAAATAATTTTCATTTTTTGGCACTTTTATTTTTTAGACATTATGAAAAATTTATCTCATTTTAACCTATTTTTGGCTTTTATCATTATCACAACCTTGGTTGTTTTTAATTTTGCTTACAGGACTCCGCTTTTGCTAGGTTTTGTTTTTACAGCCCTCACTTTTCCCATTTTTGCCAAATTTGAAAACCGCACTCTCAAACTTTTGAAGGGATTTAGCCGACCTTTTGGGGCAATTTGCACTATTATTTTTGTTTCTACAGTTTTAATTGTCATTCTAAACATTTTTGTAAATAAATTAACTGACGAAATTCGTGGTGGAGATTTTAAAACTTTAGCTAATAATTTTTTGATTACCCTTCCTCAAAACCAATCTTTAGTCAACACTTTTGGCAAAACAAACCTTGAAAATTTTAGTAATGGCGGTCTAAACCAAATCAATGAATGGAACACTATTATTAGCTCCGAGCCTGAAAGAAGTCAATTTTTAAAATCCCTATTTTCTAGTGAAAAACTAGACCAAACTCTTAATGCTGGACAAAAAGTTTTGAGCATTGGACAACAGACTTTTAACATTGTTTTTGATTTTACTTTTAATTTGGTAGTCTTTATTTTGGCCTGGTTTTTTGGATTAACCAGTGGCTCCAGCTGGCTCAAAAGTATTTTTCAGCTACTCCCCCTCGAAAAAAACGAAGAAGATTTAATTTGTCGTGACCTAAAACTGGGTATTAATAACGTCATTTATGCTAATTTTTTGTCTGGCACGATTCACACCGTAATTTGCTTTTTTATTATGCTGATTTTCGGTGTTCCCAACATTTTTATCTTTAGTTTTTTGATTTTTATGATTGGAGTTTTGCCGCTGAGTCCATCCGAGTTCGCTTACGCTATTCCGATTTTGATTATTGCCCAGTCAAACCCACTTTTAGCCCTAGTTTTGGCAATTTTAGCTGAATTAATCGTGCTTTTCACCAATTATGTTTTCCTGCCTCGTGTAATTATTTCTGGCAGTGAAGGTAACCCACTTTTAATCTTGACTAGTGTAATGTCTGGTATAGCGATTTTTGGGGTAATGGGTTTTATTATTGGGCCTGTTTTGATGATACTTGTGCAGACTTTATACCAAATTCTCACCAAAAGAGAAGCTAAAATAAGCAACCTAAACTAACGAAAAATTTGAGAAAAGTACCCGACACCTAAAAAAATCACTAAGTTGGAAAACATTTGGAAATAGCTTAAAATTGGAAATAATTCCCAGCCATTTTGTTTTTTATAATATCTCAAATTTGACCCAAAATTCCTTAATTTCCATGATTATTTTTGTCACTTCTTTGAGTTTTGAGTTTATTAAAAATTAGCTTTAGAATAATTTTATGGGCAAAATTTGGGAATATATTGAAAAAATATCCTAAAATAGCCAAAAAGTAATGCCATAGATTCTAGGCAAAAACCTTACCCTTGACATTTTTGGTTCAATTTTTTATTATCCTAACAATATCTGATCAGTTTTCAAAAAAATCAAAGCTAAATTTTGATATCAATTCCAAAACCCAACCCAAAACCCGCGACTTAAAAATAAAATCAAACCTTATAAATTTTAACTTTTCCAGTTTTAAAATTGCAAACCAAAAAATAATCAACTCAACAGTCTCATTTTCCAAATTTTACCAACTTTATGCCTACTCCAAAAACTATCGCCAACATTATCTGTGGACCACTTCTTGCTATCAGTAATAAAAATAGCCTGCCACTTAGTAGTGTTATCAACCAAATAAAGCTAATTGAATTGGCAGATTTATTTGAAAATGGGAAAATTAACAATCAAGGTATTACCAAAATTCTAGAGTTTTTGATTGAAAAAAAAGAATCAAAGGATGAAAAAATTGAAAAAATTGCTGACAAATTGCACCTTTTACAAGTCACTGACACTGGTTTTTTGGTTAAAATCGTTAAAGAAATAATCACAGAAAATGTTACGCAAGTGCAAGATTATCTGGCAGGCAAAGTCCAAATTTTAGGTTTTTTGGTTGGCTGTTGTATGAAAAAAGCTAAAGGACAAGGTAATCCACAACTATTTAACGAACTGTTGGTTCAAGAAATGACTTTAATTTCCAAGTAAAATAATTCAGGTAAATAACATGTTTGAATTTTTGGCGATTGATTGGGGTAGTGTGCGGATTGGAATGGCTTTTGGATCAAGCTTTGGACTAGTTTTACCTTTCGGGGAAGCTTTAGATTGGAATAATTTTTGGCAAATTTTAAAAAATCAAATAGAAACTAGAAAAACTCAGAAAATCATTGTTGGAATGCCGACTAATTTTGAATTTGGCAAAACGGAAACTGGCACAAAAATTGAACTTTTTATAATAGAATTGGCACAAAAATTGAAAAATTGGGACGAAATTGAAAATTATTTTGAGCAGGGAAAAATCAAAAAAAACTTTTTTTCCAAAATAGAAATTGTCACGATTAACGAGCGAAGTAGTACCAAAAATACGCAAAATGTCAACTTGTCAGCGAGTGGTGAATTTTCCCAAAATTACAACAAAAAGTCTTTTCAACAAAAAATGACGTTGCAACAAAAATTCCGTCAACAATTCAGACCCACCAAAACCCAAACTAATCATCTGGCTGCGGTGGAAATCCTCACAAAATGGCTAGAAAATCAGTAGTCAAAAAACTCTTAAATTATATCAAAATCAATTTTAAACCCAAAAAAACATTGTCACTTTTCAAATTACTGAAAAGATCATATTTAAGAGTCAAAATTACCAAAGAAATAATTATTTTTTACCCCAAACCATCGAAACTTGACAAAATGTTATAAATACTTAATAATCAAAGCATATGTCTAACAAATTAAGTCCAAACAAAGGCGGTAGGCCT
>JBIIDY010000174.1:0-2767 GCA_044238065.1 Limisphaerales bacterium
GAGGAATTAATCGCCAAAGGCGAAGGCAGATCAAAACAGGATGCAGAGGTAGAAGCAGCCACCAAAGCTATTGATTTATTTGAAAAACAACCAAAATTGTATGTTGGTTAGGAATGAATTAAAATAAATACAAGCAAAACACCATCAATATTTTTGTAAATTTTAACTTTTTTCAATAATATATTTAGATTAGAATTTTTTTAGTTGTTCTTTCAATCCTTTGGCCGCCAAGGCATAACCTCCACTGTCGCCATCTACAAAATGAACTTCTTGATTATTACTATCAAAAACTAAACAGGTCAATAAAGCAGACTTCGCCACATGAAGACCATAAACTATTTTTTGTTGCTGGTATAAATCTTCTAAAAATTTTGTTAAAATTGTTCTTTGTGTCTTATTACCGACTATAATCATTTTAATACTACCATCAAATTTGCAATAATCAGTATTTTGTAAAATATTTTCTTTTTTTTCTAAAAGTGGCTTGTTTTTACCAGCTAAATTAAAAATACGACCATAAAAATCTTCTGCCAACAATTGAAATAATTTTTTTTATTTGATTAAAACCAAACTTCTCTGTAATTTTTGCCTCTGTTTCTAAGTCTTTGGGATTTAAAGATAATTCCAAGGATTCCAAATTTAAAGGATGGCACTCTTTGGCACTACCATAAACTTCTTCAATTTTAGAAAAAACTTTGTCGTAAAGATCATTTTTTTGATCTAAAACTTTGATAATCAAACTAATAGTTTCGCCAAAACGACTAGGGATAGGCTGCCAACGACAAGTAAAACCTGTAGTGTCTGCTATTGAATTAAAATCTTGGGAAACTTCGTACAAATGTCTAGTAATTGGATTTTTAATTATTTTTTCTGCCAAATCAAAACCGTCGCCTGACAGCACTGCTTGTGAATATTTTGGACTAATTTTATGCTTTGCCACCAGTAAAGTTCCATTTTTGGCATAAATTTCAGTCGCAGAAATAAGACTAGCTCTCAAATCTAAATCCAAATTTTTAGCTAAGTTTTGAACACCTTGTAAAGTCGTAATTACTTCATTTTTAAGTCTGAGTGGAACTATCAAAGTTGCCCCGTCGCCACCAAAAACAAATGGTAAATCTAAATTTTTATCTACATTCAAAATTGCCGCGATTACAGCCGCTCCGGCGGCATTTACATTTTTATACTTTCCATTTTCAATAGTTTTGGTAATCATTACTACATCTGTGATAACAATCAACCAATCTTCGGGTACTTTGACGAAATTTACACCGTTAGTTACTTCTTTAAAATCATTAAAAGGTCTAATTTTAGCATAAAAATCATCTTTTTGAAATGAATTAGAAATTTTTGACATTAAAATAAAAATAATACTCACTATTAGCTACTATCTTAATTTTGTCAATATGGGTAATATGAGGAAATTATAATCCCACACTTTCATTCTTTTTCAATCCCATTTTAAAAACCAATTTAGCGAGAAAATAAAGAATAATACACCAAAAAATCCCACCGAGAAAAACATAAAATATTTCTAAATTTGTGTATTTCCCGAGGTAGATTTGCATTGGGTGGTAAAAAAGATAGGCGAAAGGATTGCCAAGATTAAACCAAAAATTTGGAATTAAAAGGTTTAGCGGGAAAATTCTTCCCATTAATAGACCTAGCAAAAAAGTGTAATTCATTACTACACCATGAACTCTAGGCAAGAAAAATCCACTACAACCTACAATCAGTCCAGATAAATATAAGATTAACAAAGCAAAAGGCCAACACAAAAACATTAGTAAAAAAGCTTGTAAGTTAAAATCAATTATTTTTAGTCCAATAAAAACAAGAAAAATTATAAGTAAAATAGTAGTTTTGATTAGGTTTTGTACTGAAGCTTCACCATAAGAATTAAATAGCTCCATTTTTATATAATTTTGTGGTCTCAGCAAGTCTGGTATATGACGACCCAAAGTAAAGTCAAAGCCTAAATATTCAGCAAATGTAAAAAATGTACTCAAAAATAATTCTCCAACTACAAAATAAATCCATTTTTGTTGCAAGGCTGGATCAATAATTTTGTTATTTGCAAGCCACCATGTTGTCAAAGTTCCAAGTAAAATTAACAAATGTCCAAGTACAAAAAAAGCATTATCAAAAAGTTAAACACTTCTACTTTTGAAGCGAAACTGAAGTAAATACCACCATTTGTAATTCCTACCCAAAAGTTTCTGGAGAAAAGTTGGTTTAAATGTTGAGTTTTCAGTCATAAAGTAGTATATTGTTAATTTTCTAAAGTCCCACCGCTTCATTCTTCTTCAATCCCATTTTAAAAACCAATTTAGCGAGAAAATAGAGAATTATTGACCAAAAAATTCCGCCGAGAAAAACATAAAATATTTCTAAATTTGAATATTTCCCAAGGTAAATCTGCATCGGGTGGTAGAAAGTGAAGGCGAATGGGAGATATTGTAGCCAACCAAAATATACGGGCAAAATATACAAAGGAAACATGCTTCCAGACAAAAAATTCTCAAAATTTTGAACTAAATAGTTAATTCCAGAGCCTTCTGTGAACCAAAAAGCACCCATTCCAGTCAATGTTTGTAAGCTAAATCTAAGCAAAAATCCAATTATCAAAAAAGGTATAAAAACCCAAAAATTCCCACTCAAATCTATGTATTTATAAAAAAGTAAAATCACGGGAACGAGACTTACCAAACAAGTTGCTGATAAATAAATACAGTTGGCAACCGCTGTCCAAAAAATAATATCAAGGTAT